>JAPOZO010000094.1 GCA_026706025.1 Candidatus Poribacteria bacterium | reverse complement strand
TCATTCATCTGGGATGGATGTTACCATCCACCTCAAGCGGTTACCTGGGGACGAGGCGGGCAACCTGTATGTGTCCCCGATTTACCTTGCTCCAGATGGGGTTTACATAGCTCCATAAGTCGCCTTATGGACTGGTGCGCTTTTACCGCACCGTTTCACCTGTACAACGTTTTGAGACGTTGTAGTTTACTTTCTGTTGCACTTTCCATAGCGTCGCCGCTCCTGGGGGTTACCCAGCATCCTGCCCTGCGGAGTCCGGACTTTCCTCATCCTAATGGCAATACTACAATCAGGACGCGATCATCTACTCAACTCAAGTCCTTATTATTATAACTTATCCAACAACTTGATAACAACGAAATAAAGAATTGTTTGAACAGACAACAAAATTGAGGAACGAATATTGAAAAAACAAAAAGGCGCGCTTGCAAAGCGCGCCTTTAAAAACATTGTGTTGGAACAACAGATTAGGAACATCCACTTGTCGCGCCACAATTTGTGCAACGATAGCAAACACCGCTTCTCATCATAAGGGCACCACACTCAAGACACGGTGGTGCATCCGCATGCTGGAGCACAACCTGCTTTTCATGAGCTATCCAAGAGTCAGTTTCACCGTTACTTCCGTGCCCATAGGGATGAAGTTCCTCGGGCGGCACCATCTCTTCCTCAAACGCCTGCACCTCGGAGTCTCCGTGTGGTTCTTGGGAGAGAAACCGTATGCCGAGCCACCGGAAAACGTAATCTATAATCGACTTTGCTATCGGAATATCGGGATTAGCCGTGAAACCTGACGGTTCAAATCGAACATGGCTAAACTTATTAACAAGCGACTCTAAGGGGACACCGTACTGCAGCGCAATAGAAGTGAGGACCGCGACAGAGTCCATGAGTCCAGAGACAGCCGTTCCTTCTTTGCTCATACGGAGAAAGACTTCTCCAGGGCTACCATCTTCATAAAATCCGACATGAATATAACCTTCATGGCCACCAACGCTAAATTTGTGCGTAAGAGAAGTCCGCGTGTCTGAGAGACGTTTTCTGATAGGACGGTCAAACGGAACATCAGCAATAGCCTCATCGGTTTCACCCTCTGCATCCTGCTGGCTCCGAGTTGAAAGCGGTTGGCTACCTTTACTACCGTCCCGATAAACAGCAAGACATTTAACACCACGTCTCCAAGCCTCCACGTATAACGTCTTGATGTCATCTACTGTCGCATCGTGCGGGACGTTAACGGTCTTGGAAATAGCACCAGAAATGAAGGGCTGCACAGCCGCCATCATTTTCAACGGTCCCATGTGATTTATATAACGAGTTCCGTGCTTACCACACTGGACAGCGCAATCAAAAACGGCGTAGTGCGTCGGTGAAAGATGCGGTGCTCCCTCTACTGTGCCTGTACCACAGATGACTTCTTCAGCGATACTAATCTCATCTTCGGTGAATCCGAGTGCAGAAAGGAGATCAAAACTCATATCTGCCGCTTCTTCCTCAGTAATGCCTAACCGCTCAAGACATTCTTCTCCGAGAAAACCGGGCGCAAAGGCGAGATTCAGGTCAAACGCACTCGGTAGCATCTCCGCAACGCGATCGATATCTTCTGGTGTGAAACCCTTCCGCTTCAATGTTTCCGGATTGATGTGCGGCGTTCCTTCAAAAGTACCTGTCCCAACCAAGTAGGTAATAATGGCTTCTGTCTGCTGGAGCGTGTAATCCAGGTTGTGCAGGGCATCGCGAACGCTCTGGTTGACAATCTTCATGTATCCGCCGCCCGCTAACTTCTTGAACTTAACGAGCGCAAACTCTGGCTCGATCCCTGTCGTATCACAATCCATCAGGAAGGAGATTGTTCCTGTCGGCGCGATGACACTAATCTGCGAATTCCGATACCCCCACTGCTCGCCTTTCTCAAGGCAGAGATCCCAATCTACTTTTGCAGCATCTAAAAGTTCGGACGGACATGCAGTAGGATCGATACCATAGGCAGCATCACGGTGCAGCCGCATAACATCTAACATAGCGTCGCTATTCTTCGCGTATCCAGCAAAAGCGCCGACACTTTTAGCAATCTCTGCACTCGTCTGGTACCCCTGACCGCTCAGGATAGCAGTAATAGCACCCGCATAAGCACAAGCTTGCGCGCTGTTGTAAGGGATGCCTAAACGCATCAAGAGTGCCCCCAAATTAGCATAACCGAGTCCGAGCGGACGATATTCATGAGAGCGTTGTGCTATACGTTCTGTCGGATATGAGGAGAGATCTACTATGATTTCCATCGCAGTCGCGAACACACGAACAGTAGCACGGAAACCTTCAATGTCGAAGGTATTATCATCTTTCAAGAATTTAGCGAGATTAATACTGGCGAGGTTGCAGGCAGAGTCGTCTAAGAAGAGGTATTCACTGCACGGATTGCTGGCATTAATTCTGCCCGTGTTTTTACAAGTATGCCATTTCTGAATCGTGCTGTCAAATTGCACACCCGGATCCGCGCATGCCCAAGCAGCATAAGCGATCTTCTCCATCAGTGTTCTGGCATCATATTCGTCAGCAACGTCGCCGCTCGTCCGATATGTCGTTTTCCAGGAATCCCCCTGTAGATAGGCGTTCATGAAGTCGTCAGGGATCCGTAAAGAGTTGTTGCTGTTCTGTCCGCTAACCGTACTGTATGCCTCACCATTGAAATCGGCTGGGTATCCTGCAGCGATAAGTGCCTTCGCTTTATCCTCTTCCTTTAACTTCCAATCGATATAGTCAACAATCTCTGGGTGGTCCATGTCAAGGATGACCATTTTGGCTGCGCGTCGCGTCGTACCGCCGGACTTGATACTGCCTGCCCATCGATCAAAGCCTTCAAGGAACGAAAGAACGCCAGAACTCTCACCGCCGCCGGAGAGGAGTTCACCTCTGGCGCGAACTTTACTAAAGTTAGAGCCTGTGCCACTGCCGTATTTAAAGAGACGCACTTCAGATCTCTGGAGCTCCAACATAGAATCCAGAGAATCATCAACACTTTGGATGAAACAGGCGGAATTTTGTGGGTGTTCGTACGCATTGGTAGTGACCTTGACTTTTTCTGCGTCCTGGTCCCAATAGTAGTTTCCACCGCCCCCCTCGATATTATATTCATGCCACAAGCCGCAGTTAAACCAGACAGGTGAGTTGAAAGCACCGCGTTGTGTAACAAGAATATGCGTCAACTCCATCTCAAAATTCTGTGCGTCTTCAGGGGTCGCGAAATAGCCCCCCAATTCTTCTCCAGCGCGGCGGAGCGTGCGCGCCACACGCGTAACCAGTTGGCGAGCACTGTCCTCTGCTTCTGCTCCCGGAACCCCGGCTTTGCGGAAATACTTTGATGATGCAATATCTGTCGCGAGTTGTGTCCAGTCTGCTGGTACTTCAACCTGCTCCTGTTTAAAGATGACATCACCTTTTTCGTTATAGATGACCGCGTCGCGACGTTCCCACTCCAACAAGTCGTATGGATGAACGCCAGACGTAGTAAAATAGGGTGTGAAAGTGAGACCTGTCCGATCACCGCCGTTAGGAGGCTTTGGAGAGGTTGCCCCTTCATCAACCTCTTTCGGATTATCAACTGCCATACTATACCTCTCTGGTTAGTGGTACACAGGCGCAGTAAACCTGCGAAACCATTTTATGATGATGTGCACTGAAAGCACGCCTATAAATAAATATTCCGTAGTTATGATTAATTCTCTTTTAAAACAATTCGATGGTAACGTTTCTTACCAGCACGGAGAAGCAAAGCGTTTTCCTCAAGCAAGTCAGGACCAACGACCATATCTATCGCACGGTACTGTTTTTCATTGATGTAGGCACCACCCTGTTGAATGAGCCGTCGCGCTTCGCTGCGTGAATTTGCTAACCCGACTTCATGGAACAACGCCATGATCGGAATGCCGGTGTCAAGGCGTTCCGATGGAATAACAGAAGTCGGCATCTCGGCCTCATTGAGGTTGCCACCCCCAAACGCAGCGCGTGATGCCGCTTGTGCTTTGTCGGCTTCCGCCTTTCCGTGAGCAAGTTGTGTGACTTCGTAAGCGAGGACTTCCTTTGCCTCGCGAATGGCTTCATCCTCTAAACGACCGAGTCGTCGGACTTCATCCATCGGGAGGAACGTGAAATACGCGAGGAACCGCGAGACATCGCGGTCGTCTACGTTGATCCAATACTGATAAAATTCATACGGTGAGGTCTGTTCTGCATCAAGCCAAACTGCGCCACCAGCGGTTTTTCCCATCTTTGCACCGTTTGCTGTTGTGAGGAGTGGAAAAGTGACCGCGTGAACCCGTTCGCCTTCGATCCGGCGGACGAGATCAACACCGGCAAGGATATTGCCCCATTGGTCGTCTCCACCAAGTTGGAGACGGCACCCATATTCCTGAAAGAGACACAAGTAATCGTAAGCTTGGAGGAGTTGATAATTAAATTCAAGAAATGAAAGACCGAGTTCACGTTCAAGGCGTTGCCGATAGCCTTCTACCTTGATCATCTCATTCACCCGAAAGTGTTTGCCAATATCGCGTAGGAATTCAATGTAGTTTACCGAAAGCAACCAATCAGCATTATTGAGAAATCTACCTACCTTCAAAGTAGTTTGCGAATTATCAGCATCCGCTATTCCATTATCAAGATTTAAGTAACGTTGCAGCTGCGCGAGGATATCCTTGCCGTTAGCTGAAATTTGTTCTTGCGATAACATCGAGCGCATCTCGGTTTTGTCAGTCGGATCGCCTATCATTGTTGTCCCACCGCCGATGATTGCAATCGGCGTATGTCCGGCGCGTTGCAAGTGTGCCATCGCCATTATCGGAACAAGACTCCCGACATGCAGACTCGGTGCTGTCGGATCAAAACCAACGTAGTAGGGGACCTGTTTTTCAGCTAACAAGCGTGTAACCTGTTCAGCATTTGTGACCTGTTTGATAAAGCCGCGTTCGTTCAGGGCTTCAAAAACGTTGTCCATCTTTCGTCCTGTTTGAATTTAGATTCTTTCGGTTTTATAATATGGAATTCTGTTGGCGTGGTCCGCATCTCAATCTGTACCTACGAGCAGCTGCCACACCGAAACGCATAAGAGGTACAATGGGAAATTTGATAGAAAATTTATGCTTGTAATCTAAGACAGAAATTGGAAAATTACGTTTAAAAATTTCCTCATATATTATTATATATCAACTTTATCTATATAGCAATTTTATATTTTTTGGACGGTGAATTTACCCTGCACATCTCCTTAGCGAGAAAATGTTTCAGATTCATTCAAATCAGACATCACATGGGTTTACAATGCCCAAAATGCCATAAATCCACCGATAAATTTTCGTCTCAGATGTCAAGGCTCTAAGCAAATTAGATCGAAATCGGTTATGCAAACGGATAAAAAACGAACTACTCTTCGTCATCTTCTGCATAAGAATGTCCACCGAAAATGGCGCGGACCTGCTTAGCAGTCTTGGGACCTGAGAGTAGTTGTCCAATTCGATCGCCTTCCTCTTCAAGCAATGCCTTGACATTTGTTAGCACTGCCTCCAATTTGTCCCCGGGGAACTTGCACGCACCGTTTTCATCCATGTGGATTATTTCACCCGGTGCGACATCCATTCCTGCTATTGAAACCGGCACGTTGACAGCCTGAACTGCCATTGCCCCGTGTCCAGGCGTGATGCCGCTTAACAGATACTGAAATTCCATCGGTCGGATTTCGTCAATATCGCGTGATGGACCGTTTGAAATCGCGCCTAAGCAACCGATTGATTTCATCGCTGCTGTCATGTTTCCACCGGCTAAACCGACTTTATTCGCGAATTCGGGTGGAAATTTTTGCTCAAACGCTAAGATTGTTGGCTGTTGAGAAGCACCTAACGCATCTATAACATCCATGAAAGAGAGTTCTGCGTAATTTGGGTCAGGTAAACCGTAGACGCACGTCACTGCATATCCAGCCACCGCGCCGAGTTCAGGGTACATACAACGGAGCGTCGTATCCGTATACCAATTCTCGGTCCACGGGTTGTAGAGTCCAAGGCAGAGAGGACTCCCCGGATACGTAGCAACCACATTCGTGATCGAAGGCGTGTCGTATTTCCGCAGTTCTGCCAACATTCCCTGTTCTGTTAATGCCATATTTTTAATTTTCCTTGCGGTTAAGTAGCGTAGGTTGGAGCATTCACGTGCCTTTGTGTAGCGTTGAAGAAATCCGCAGAAATCCGCAGAAATACCCAAGCAAATACCCCTATCAAAAACACCCCAAGCAAAAACCCTTCCACTTCGTTTCAGGCTTAGTGTTTTGGATCTCGGGGATGCTATAGGTTTTAGACAGGCATTGTCCTGCCAGCATACGCCCGTCCGATGCGTGCAGCTTCTTCACCGCCACCGGTAATCCGGACACCCGCGTCAATGCTTGCCTCAATTGTATCAGGGGAGGTGCTTTCTAAAAATCGGATGCCAGCGTTTTTGCAGGCTGCAAAGACGCGATCCCGGGCATCTTGCAATTCTTTCGGACGCGGATTCGGCGGGTTTTTGTAGCCAAACGACATACTCATATCCCCCGGTCCCCACTCCGCGAAAGCGATACCGGGTACCTGCGCGGTCATCTCGACGTTTGCTAATGCACGTTTATTTTCAAATTTGAGTCCGAGTAGAAGTTCACCATTTGGGTTCAGGGGCCACGGATCGGCGACATCGAGATATTCGTTAGCAGAAATGCCCCAGATAGGTGCGGCAGAGCCTTGACCGGCTGAACCGCGTCTGCCGACATCCAACTGCGTACCAACGCCGATTGTCTGGAACGGGTACCGGCACGCCTCAACAAACGCTTTGATCGCCTCTGGGGATTCGGCGTGACACAGTAGGAGTCCATGTACACCGCGGGCGAGGAGCTGCCGCATCTGCCAACCGTTGGCACGAATTACATCTGCACTGATACCATCTACCGGCAATTCGACGATGACTGCTGGGGTTTTGTGTCCACTGTTGGTTGGACCGCCGTCAGCAAGACCGCGCATGAAATTATCCAACCCGCCGAGATCGAAACTTCCGTGCTCCATGCCGACGTTGATATAATCTGCCCAAGTCTTTGCCATCGCGAGACCAGCGTCGTAGTTCAGGTTCGCGCCTGTGTGACTGCCAGTATAGAAGACAGGCAGGTCATCTTCCAGTAATTCAATCGCTTTATTAACGCGTTTTGGCATTACGGATTCTCCTTGATAATCTAACGTGGAAAATATAAAAGTAGTTTCGGTTACTTACAAATATTTTTCGGTGTAATAATCTTAATATTTTATACAAAACGCGACAATCTGTCAACAAATTTTTTGAAAATTCGCAAAAAATAAAAACAGAGAATTTTGACTTTAGACCAATTTGGCCTTGACAAATCCATGGGTTTCATTTACCTTAAAAAAATGAATCACGAATGCAAATTTTTATAAGGGGTCGTCAACAGCATGAAAGCAATTGTCACTAAACTATTAACAGACAAACGGCGCGAAAAAACCGTTGTCACTGACTGGAAAGAACCCGCACCACCTGTTCGGAACGAGGTGCTCTGTCAAGCCGTCTTCACGGGGCTTACCAACGGCACAGAACGGAATCAGATTATCGGTGGGAACTATTCGGCACCCGATGACCGACTGCCTGCAGGTGGCGGATACCAGAACGTCGGTAGAGTCATTGAGACAGGACCGGACGTGACGCATCTTCAAGTCGGCGATCTCATCTACGCCAGCGTAGACCATGTTGAACGGTTCACTATTCCAGAGGATGGGTTGTTGTTGAAATTGCCGGAGGATATTGATCCGGCGGATGCTGCCCTTTTCGGCATTTCTGGTGTCGCGATGCACTGCTGCCGTCGCGTTGATCCACGTATCGGCGAAAAGGTACTTATCGTCGGGCAGGGATGTATTGGTATGTTTGCAGCACAGATCGCATACGCCATGGGGGCGCGTGTCACAGTATGCGATATTGAAGAATCACGGTTGGAACAGATCCGCCAATTAGGTGTCGCAGAACAGGTCGTTAATACAAGTGGAGACGGTTGGCATGCACAGATTCAAGACGGGGCATTTGACGCTGTCATGGACTTTGCCGGTGTCCCAGACATGGTCACACCGATGATTCGTGCTTGCAAAACTCGTGGGCGACTTCTCTTGGTCGCAGGACGGTTTGATGTCAACTATACCTTTAACATCGGACAATTTAAGGAGATTAGCATCCTTCAGTGCAGCCATTTCACTCGTGATGATTTGGAGAACCTTTGCCGATTTTTACGCCAAGGTTCCATCAAGATTGCCCCGTTAATTCGACACCGTGTACCTGTTGACGAAGCACCACAGATATACAGATGGCTCCGCGATGAACCGATGCGCTTGCTGGGGACCGTATTTGAATGGGGATAGGTGTTAATTGTGTCTGTCTATCACCAGCAACAGACGCTCCCATATAATTGTCAAGGTTCCCTAAATTTTCTTAAGTCGAGTCCCGATATCTAAACTATCCTACCTAAACACCTCCAAAAAAATTTAAATTACAAAAAGGTGCAACTTTTTTGTAACTCATTTGTAGTAGTAACGATAACCTTACTTTACCTTAACAGCAAGTTTTGGAAACCTGCAAGCTGCGCGAAAAGGGCGGAGTCGTAATATGACGGAAGATAAATTCCTTGCGCTCTTCCACGAACACAAGACTCAGATTTATCAACACACCCTCTATCTGCTCGGAAATCGGGAAGATGCAGAGGACATAACACAAGAGACGTTCATCAAGGCATGGGAATATCGTGCTAAATTGCGTCCGAAAACCGCGCGTTCATGGTTACTAAAATGTGCACAGAATTTCTGTTTCAATCTGCTGAAGCGACATAAATTTCAGGTGCATTTAACAGAAGGAGACGATACGGATCCCGAAACAGAACTCGAAACTTTAATGCACACACATTCTGGTCGATCAAATCCATCGCCAGATGAAATTGTGGTTCAGCAGGAACTCAAGGATTCAGTGCATTGTGCTATCAGGAAATTGCCGCCAGACATGCGGTCGGTGATAATTATGCGGGAATTAAACGGTATGAGTTTCAAGGAGATTGCTGAGGTCTTGGAGCAACCTGAAGGCACCGTGAAATCAACAGCATTCCGTGCTCGCAAGAAATTACGGGAGCTGCTGCGTCCTTATTGGAGAAATGACGAATGAACCGATTTCCTTCCCATTCAGATTTAACGTGTACGGAAGTACAGGATACCTTAGAGGCGTATCTTGACAACGAGTTGGATGCGGACACGTCCGCGAGCATCGCATCACATGTCGAATCGTGTGCAACGTGTCAAGATGAAGTTCGCTTCGTACAAGCCATTAGCGGCGCGTTACACGAACTTCCGAGACCGGAGCCGCCACCGAAAATTTTCGATGCTGTTTCGGATTACGTCCGCGCACATCCAAACAAGGGACCGAGATGGTTACATCGGATGTTCCAACTGTTCACGTTCTCAGATGATTTAACTACCTCACTCGCTCGTGCGGGTGCCTTGGCGTGTCTCATCGGAATCGCCTTGTTTGGGACCTATCAGTATCAACAGCATCTGACAGTGAAGCAAGCCTCACGCGACCTCTATTATGCGCTCGGTGAGCTGAATTACGCAGTGGAGCGAACAAGCATCGTCGTTAACGAAAAACTCCCTGATGTACAGATTAATGAGGCTTCAGGGCGTCCGCTTGTTCAGATTGAAAAAGCCTCGCGCAGTGCTTTGAAACAGAAAAACAGTATTTCATCAGCAATCCATCGAAGTTTGGATAGTCTTGATCGGTTCTCACAGAATGCTCTGGATAGAAAAAATAACCCTTCAAAGTAAGGAGGACACCATGAAACTGCAAAAACACTTTATACGACTGTTCATACTGCTGTCCTTAGTCTTATCGTTAGCACTGATGCATTCAGCAGTTGCGCAACAGGACAAATCGGATAAAACTCACCCAAAAGGACTCATCCTCTTTGATTTCCCAGAGTCTCTTGAGGCGAAAGTCGAGGTTAACTTAACCGCGAAACTCATCAATCTGGTTACCAAATCGGTAAGCAATCAACCAGAGGTCGCGGAGCTCATTCAGATGTTGGACGGTATCTATGTCCGCACCTACGATAGATTCACCATTGATGAAAAAAAATTAGTTAACTATTTCCAGCAAAGACTCAAGGAGGATAAGTGGGAAGTTCTCGTTAAAATCAAGGAAGAGAGTGAAGTCGTAGAAATCAGTCTGCTATTTGACGAAGATACAGTTTACGGGATTTTCGTCATTGTAATTCCCGAAACCTCGGGGGAAGCCACCTTTGTCAACATTGTGGGAAAAATTGCACCGGAACGCATTGAGGAACTCCTTGGAAGTCTAAGCAATTTTGGCGCGATAGATATTGATGTTGGTGGTGCCTTGAAGGGACAAGCGGAACCGAGCCGAGATACGGTTCAAAGAGAGATACTCGCTGTAAAAGTCGAGAACTCACCAACTATTGATGGGACACTTGATGATGCGTGCTGGAAAATCGCGCTCCAAGCGGACAACTTTACGCATGTACGTACTGGAAACCCAGTCGAGGATGATTCAAAAGTTAAACTGGTTTATACAGATAAAGCCATCTATGTCGCATGGTACCTCAATGATTCTCAACCCGATAAAATTGTTGCCCGTCAGAGCCAAGATCATGTCCGATTTGGGAAAGCAACAGAGGATTGGGTCTCCTTCAGCATTGACCCGTTCCACACGCACCGATTTTCCAACCGAACCTTCTTTATGGCAAATCCACTCGGCAAAAAATATGTCCACTCTCCGGCGCGGGATTCAAACAAGACCGAGTGGATGGAACAGTGGAATGTCGCCGCTAACATCGTCGAAGACGGTTGGGTTGTGGAGATGGAAATTCCGTGGCAAATGCTTGATTACCCTGACACAACCGAACCCGTTCGGATGGGGATTAACTTTGACCGAGGACAGACACGGACGAATGAACATTCTTGGTGGTCCAATATAGGTGTTCGGGAGTTTTACAAAAACGATGGACATTGGTTAAATGTTTTACCACCCCCAAAGTCATCTGGTATGCAAGGATTGTTAGATACATTGGAAACCGACAAATACAGTATCCGACAGGTTTTAGGGTACAATAATGAAAACAATTCTGGCACGCAATCCCTTACAGCGTTGAATCCATTCTTATTTAACACAACGATTTACGCCTTATCAAGGCAAAACCTTCAGTTCCTTGAGGATTTGGGAGGTTACATTGTCGAAATTCTACTCAAATATCTAAAGACGGAGAAATCCAATTGATGAAACCACAAGAAAAGTATGTAATAGTATTGTTTATCGTGCTATTGTTCATGTCAATTATAAACCTACAAGTTCAGGCAGCTGAAAATACACAAACCATTAAAAAAGAACTCCGCGCAGTCAAAACCGAGCAGCCACCTACTATTGATGGTGTCCTTGATGATACTTGCTGGCAAGATGCACCGCAAGCTACAGGTTTCACAGATGAACGTACGGAAAAACCAGCGAAGAATCAAACCGTCGCTCAGATCGTCTATACAGACACAGCGATCTACGTCGCAGTTCACCTTTACGACGATATGCCCGACAAAATTGTGGCGCGCCAAACCAAAGATCAGACGCGAATTCGCGGCGAAGACTCGGTATCCTTTAGTCTCGATCCGTTTCACACACACCAGTTTTCGGACAGGAATTTTTTTATCGTAAACCCACTTGGCACGAAATATGCACACCTCGCCACAGGACGCGCCGAAAAAAGCGAATGGATCGGACTCTGGAAAACTGCCGCAAAGATTGTAGATGACGGGTGGGTTGTAGAGATGGAAATCCCGTGGCAGATGCTCGATTACCCCGATACAAAAGAACCGATCCAGATGGGCATCAATGTTGACAGACTACAGCAACGCACTGGTGAAAAATCATGGTGGTGCAATTTGGGAGTGAATGAGTTTCGCGAGAACGATGGACATTGGATTGATGTGCTGCCTCCGCCTCGTAAGCGTGAACTCAAGGTATTACCCTATCTGATTGGTGGTATTAGCGAAACGGAAACCAACGAGAGAGAATATACTGCCCGTGCAGGCGCAGACCTCCGCTATGAGGTTACACCCCAATTACGGCTTATCGGCACAGCCAATCCAGACTTTGAGAACATCGAACAGGCAGTGGAAGGCATTGACTTCTCCTATGGTGAACGCTACGTGCCGGATCGCCGCCCTTTCTTTTCGGAAGGGAGTAATGTCTACCGTCTCGGTCAATTGTTCCACTCGCGGCGGGTAATGGATATGGATGGCGGGCTCAAACTCTTTGGAAAAATTGGTAAAAATACTTCGGTTGGCACCCTCGGCACGTATCACCGAAACAACCAAAATGTTATCCTACAAGCCTCACAATCGCTAACGGCAACATCCAATATCAGCGCAGCATTCTTGTCCCATCATCAACGAGAGGAAGGGTTCAACAATGTTGGTTACTTGTCAGGTGATGTGCGACACGGTAAACTTTTAGCAAGATCCGCTTTCGCCCAAAGTCAGGCAGGCGAATCAAACGGAAGGGACGGGTTCGCCAATTTAATTTACCAAGGCCAACTCGTTCAGCCGTATGTATCCGTGTTTTTTGTGGACTCAGATTTCGTCAACAGACTCGGATACCATCCATTTACCGGGTATCGCGGTCTAAGTTTAGGGAGTTATTTCCGTAACGAGTGGCGTGACGGATTCCTCCGCAGCCTCTCTCTCTCTGTTCAATCTGAGGCTTCTAACACCTATGAAGGCGCGATCTTCCGACGGAACCTATTCATAACTTCAGGTATCCTAACGCATAGCGACTACTCGCTTTCTGCCAGATGGTACGGCGGTCAGTTTGAAGAATTCACAGACAGTCTTTTCGCCATTAGATTAGGGGCACGTGCCTCCGACAGGTTCAATAATGTCAATATTAGTTACACTTGGGGTGAGCAGGCGGGTGAACGGATTCACCGCATCAGCGGAAACCTCAACCTACGAGCGTACGACTTCACTGTTGGATTGACTTCCCAGATCCAGTGGCATTTTGAGCGGCGATACCAACAGATTTTAACGCTCACTTATGACTTCAGTCCTGCGCTAAGCCTCGGCAGTCGGTTGATCTGGCAAGTGGAAGGTGTTAATATCTACTTCGCATTGCGACGCTCTGGCTATGCGGGCACAGACTTTTTCATTATTCTCGGTGATCCAAATGCTTTGGAATTCAAGCGGCGTTTAGTTACTAAGGTGATTCGGGCATTTTAGTTTCTTACGACCTACGCAGTACATCTTGCGCTAATACCTTTGGCAAAATAAGATGAATCCCAGAAGGCGCGTACAAAACAATGTAAAAGTGATCTCGTTGCATAAATAACGAAACTTGGTTAAAATATTTAGGGCTTACGCAGTTGGTCCGTCAAGTCCGACTGATAAGCAGATTGAGGGATTTGAAAATCAAAAATCTCACTATGCTAAATTCGCGTAAGCCTTACTTTTTTTAAACCGCCCCCCGAAGAATCCCGCTCATTAAGTTAAAATCAAATTGAGGACTGCCTATGCGATCGGATCTATCAATGCACACTGATTTGAGAGATGAAGAACTCATTCAACGCGTACAAGCCGGTGATGAGTCAGCATTTACAGAGTTGATGTCGCGTTACAGTCCTCGCGTCTGGAAAGTGGTTATCGCAAATTCGAGACAACGTCGGGACGCTGAAGAGATACTCATGGACATCTGGCGGGCTGTCTGGGAAAATATCAACGGACTACGGAGCGTCGGCAGTTTTGGTGGATGGCTGCAGCGCATCGCTTACAACGCTTGCACCCGATACTACGCGTCTGTCCATCATTCAAGAAGTGAGATTCCGGAGAACTACGCTGACCTCACTGATCGCATTGATCAGGACGCGGGTGCACGTTTTCGGGAAACAGAACTGTGTAACGATCTAAGAGAAGCAGTGTTTCACCTCCCAGACAAAGTGCGTAACGTTGCGATTCTATACTACCTGGAATTGTGGAGTATCAAGGAAATCCACGGCGAATTGGGATTAGCGATAGGCACTATCAAGACTCAATTAAGACGGACACGTGAACTCCTACGCAAGGAATTCGGTGTCGAACTCATAAGAGAGGGTATTATGTCAGGAAAACAAAAAGGATCCAAACACATCCAACCCAGAATCAAGGTTATTGGTGTCGGGGGCGCGGGCGGCAACGCTGTCAAACGAATGATAGAGACAGGTTTGACAGACATTGAATTTTACGTTGTGAATGTAGATCAACAAGCACTCGAGAAGTGCAAAGAGGCAATACCGGTACTGATCGGTGTTAACACCACACCCGGGTATTGTGGAGCGAATCCAGAGGTAGGGAAAAAGGCAGCTGAGGAAGACAAAGAGAAACTCGGTGCCATCGTCGCAGACGCGGACCTTGTCTTTATCATTGCTGGAATGGGTGGTGGAACGGGAGCGGGTGCTTCGCCTCTGATTGCCTCCCTCGCTCGAGCGCAAGGGGCTTTAACAGTAGGTGTTGTGACGCGTCCGTTCAATTTTGAAGGTCAACGTCGCATCGAAAAAGCAGAACAAGGATTACAAGAGCTGCAAGGAAATGCTGATTCCGTTGTTGTGGTACCGAACCAACGGCTGCTTGATCGGATGGATCGGTCATTAAAAATACGTGAAGCGTTCAGTCTAAGCGATGAAATGCTACTCCGAGGTGTTGAAAGTATCACGGAATTTCATGCCAGCACCATGCGTAGGACTGCTTAGTTTTCTCATTCGGTGTGGGAAAAACACTTTTCACTATCTTTTTGAGAGTGTGCGTCTCTATAAGGGTAAGTGCCACACTATAGTGGCAAACGATGAAGATTAAGAAACCACTTCTTAATCTTCATCAAATTGTAGCGTTTACACCTATAAAACCCACACACGGAGGAAACTAATTAATGAGATTGTCGAAATTTACGACAGCAGAGAATTACGTTGCGCACAGAGGCACTACAAATAGACGAACAAAACAGAAAACTTATCCGATATTGTTGCTCATTGCCCTATCGTTTACGTTAATCACAAACTTAAATACTTGGGCAGAAGAAAACATACAGACTGTTAAGAAAGAACTCCGGGCAGTCAAAACCGAACAGCCACCCGCCGTTGACGGTGCGCTTGACGATGCCTGCTGGCAAGACGCGCCGCAAGCTACCGGTTTCATTGATGAACGCACAGGAGAACTGTCGAAAAGTCAATCTGTTGGTCGTCTCGTTTATACAGATAAAGCCATCTATCTCGGTGTTTATCTCTATGACGATATGCCGGATAAAATTGTCGCCCGCCAAACCAAAGACCAAACCCGATTTCAAGGTGAAGACTGGATGTCCTTCAGTCTGGATCCTTTTCACACGCACCAATTTTCCGATAGAAACTTCTTTATGGCGAACGCGCTCGGCACGAAATTCGCACATCTCGCCACCGGACGCGCCGAAAAAAGCGAATGGATCGGATTATGGAAGGCTGCTGCACAAGTTGTAAATGACGGTTGGATCGTAGAGATGGAAATCCCGTGGCAGATGCTGGATTACCCCGATACAAAAGAACCGATTCGGATGGGTATTAACATTGATAGAGGACAACAGCGAACCGGGGCGCGGACTTGGTGGTCCAACTTGGGCGTTAACGAATTTAAAGAGAACGATGGACACTGGGTCGATGTCCTACCGCCACCGCGAAAGCGTGAACTCAAGTTATTACCCTACTTGATCAGTGGCATCAGTGAAACGGAGGATTCTGTAGGAGCGACCTCCCGGTCGCGAAGGGAATACACTGCGCGTGCAGGGGCGGACTTCCGCTATGAGGTTACGCCGCAGTTACGACTCATCGGAGCTGCCAATCCGGATTTTGATAACATCGAACAGGCTGTGGAAGGTATCGATTTTTCTTACGGAGAACGCTACGTCCCCGACCGTCGTCCTTTCTTTTCTGAGGGTGGCAATGTCTACAACGTTGGGCAGCTTTTCTACTCGCGGCGGATAGAGGATATGGACGGCGGGCTTAAACTCTTTGGAAAACTTGGCAAAAACACCTCAGTCGGTACCTTAGGTACGTACCATAAAAACAACCAGAACTTTATCCTTAGTGCCTCCCAACCCCTTACTGCGACATCTGAAATTGGTGCTGCGTTCCTATCACACCACAAACAAGGCAATTCGTCGAACAATGTTGGCTCTGTATCAGGTAGTGCGCGACGCGGAAGATTTTCAGCATTTGGTGCTCTCACCCAAAGTTGGGCGGATGAATCAGATGGAAGAACAGGGGGCATCGGTTTGCGTTACAACGGTCGCCTCATTCAATCGACTTCAAGAGTTTTCTTTGTAGACCCGGATTTTGTGAACAATCTCGGTTATCAGCCATTCACAGGCTACCGCGGTGTCAACTTTACCACTATGTTCAAAAACGAGTGGCGTGAAGGGATTGTCCGCAGCCTTACCCTCTTTGCCCATGCGGATGTTGCTAACACTTATGAAGGTGAGGTCTTCAGCCGCAATATCAGGCTCTCCTCACAACTCCTGACACACAATGACTACTCGCTTTCTGCTTTCTGGAACGGTGGTCAATTTAAAGAATTCTCAGACTCGTTGTTCAGCATCAGTTTGGGAGCTCGTGCCACAGACCGATTCAACAACTTCAGTGTGGACTATGACTGGGGTGAACAAGCAGGTGAGCCGATTTATCGCATTAGCGGAAATCTGAATCTGCGTGCTTACGGTTTCACTGCTGGCTTGACTTCCCAAATCCAGTGGCATTTCAAGCGGCGGTACCAACAGATCTTAACGCTTACTTACGATTTCAGTCCGGCACTAAGTCTCGGCAGTCGTTTAATCTGGCAAGTAGAAGGCACCAATATCTACTTCGCATTGCGCCGTTCTGGATATGCTGGCACTGATTTCTTTATCATCCTCGGTGACCCAAACGCCCAAGAATTCAAACAGCGTTTGATTGCTAAGGTGATCCGTGCATTTTAGGTGCCTTAGTATTTCCACTGAAAAGCCTTCCAGAGGAGCGTTTTGTGAACGCTCTTGACGCATAAAAGGCGCGGTTTTTCTTGCTTGCCGAGATAATCGCGCCTATAATTTGCTTTAATTCTCTCGAAAAAGTTTGTCGTTGTGCATGCAATATTTACTCTCAGGAATGGTATAAAAAACCTTTCAGCGACAACCTCTGTGTATTAGTACTCCCAAATACCACACAATCAGTAGTTTATCACGCGTTCAGAATTGAACAGCCACAAAACGATTTTCAAAAAATTCGGGTTTCTTCTACTTTTTTTTTACCCAATGCACGTTTTTTTATGAAACTTTCGTCTTTAAATAAGAGAGCGTGCGAACCGCATCGGACCGCTTAATTTCACAAAACTTAGTATTTGATTAAGTTTTTTGGCGAACGCAACACGATCCAATCTATTCATTAGGAGGAAACTTGGTGGAAAGAGAAGACGATGTTCAACTGATCCGCAAGATTTTATCGGGCGATGACACTGCGTTTGGCATTTTGGTCGAAAAGTACCAAAAGAGTATTCATGCGCTGGCATGGCGGAAAGTCCAAGATTTTCACTTTGCGGAAGAGATCATGCAGGATACCTTCCTTAGGGCATACAAAAAACTTCCAACACTCAAGGATCCGAATCAATTTGCTGGGTGGCTTCATGTCACTGCAAACCGGCTCTGCATTGATTGGTTACGCAAGCAAAAACGGCTGCGGCAGCAAAAGCCTGCGATGCAATCTTTGGAGGGTACACGTCTGGAAGAAATTGAGGAATCCTCTTATACACGCCACGTTTCAGAACAGCAGGTGACAGAGAGAACTGAGTATTGCCAGGAGCTTGTTCAAAAGCTTTTGGAAAAACTACCAGAGAACGAACGCACGGTCATAACACTTTACTATCTTGACGAAATGTCAACGAAAGAGATTGGCGAATTCATGGGGGTGTCCGTAAATACAATTACGAGTCGACTCCAACGCGCGCGAAAGCGTATACAAACTGATCAGGAATTCTTGGAACAAGAATCCTTTGGGCATTTACTATTACCAGATAATCTAAAGGAGAACATCATGAGTCAATTAGAGCGACTTCGCGGCAAGTTCGATGCATTCATGGAACAGGTAAAATCTAACCCGGCATCGAGGGCGGATATTCTTAAGGCGGCATCCGTTGAGATTGAAGATATGCTTAAGGGTGAAATCACACCTGAGTTGGCGCATCTCGTGGTTGATAATATATACCCGTCTATGGGCAAACTTGGCATGGAAAAACGGGTGTCTCTACTTCGTAAGTATATGGATAAGGCTTTAGATGATACGGAGCGTTATTGGGCGCATAAATCATTGGTCAATAGTCTTGCGCATCTTCGGAGAAATCGCGAAGCTATTGAGGAACAGACACGCCTTTACCGTTGGGCATGTAAGCATTCAGAAAAATATGTGTTAAGAACTATTGCTCATCTGTCCACTGCCGGATGTTGGAAAGCGGAAGGTCGTATTGATGATTGGATTCAACTTTATTATCAAGTGTCTGAACGCTTAGAGAATCCTAAAGTGAGTGGCTACTCCCGCTGCGATTTCTTGCAATTCGGGGCAGAGATATTAAGAAAGAACGACCGGATAGAGGCAGCACTTCTCGAAATAGAAAAGTTGGAGCGTGCTAACAATGAACAGAGTCGGAACTATTATTTCCGATTCTGGATGGCTGTGAGGGAGAATCGACTGCTGTTGTATAGTCAAAAGGAAGATTGGAAGCGTTTTGATCGAGTCTATACGGAAGTGAACACCTTTATTGAAGGAGAGTTGAAAAAACTGGATGTAGGTTTCCCGGTAAATTTTTACGAGCTTGTTTGGGCTGCTCACAATGTTGGTTGTTGTTTGGTATGGGCGAAGAAGTATAACGAGGGGAAACGTTTGCTACAACTCGCCATCGATTTGGGAAATTACAACGAGCATAGTCACTTCATGCTCGCTGTGAGCATCTGGGCATCTGAGAAGGATCGCGAGAAGACTTTACACCATTTGAAGGTCGCTCAGGACAAGTATATGGTGACTTCCTACAATTATCTGGATAGCTACTATCCGGAATTCCTTGAAACCCCCGAATTTTCGGATGTAAAGGATGATCCAGAGTTTCTGAAGGTTCTGGGGCAGAAGAAGGAGAAGAAATGAATCCTTTAACACTTGAAGATTTACTCAAATTTAACACATTTGTTGGAAGAGTCCCTATTGTTATTACTAACGACGGAAACTGGATTGCTTACAACACGCAGAACCGTGAACAGTATGAAGGTGGCGGTGGAAACTCCGCGTATTCTAAAACGGGTGTGATGATTGAAATGGCGTACGGAACGATTTGGGTAACGAATACGCGAACGGATGAGCATCGCAACCTCACGCCGAATTGGGGTTCAAGTTGGGCACCAAGATGGTCTCCGCAGGGAACACATCTCGCATTCTTCTCAGATCGGATGGGTAAACCTCACTTATTCATTTGGAACCGAGAATCTGACGATATGCAAGAGTTCACATCGGAAACCGTTCGGACGTTCTTTGGCTTTGAGGTGTCTAAATGGACACCGGATGGACGTTTCGTTCTTTTCAAATCCATTTCCGAGGTTGATATGCCCATCAATAAGGAATCTGTGCAAGACAAATCTCAAATTTCTCCTAAAACTCCGCCTAAACCATCCTTTGTTGAAGTCTGGGACTGGCCCAAAAAACGACTTCAAGTACGAGATGTTAAATTAACACAGGAAAACGAACAATCTGATGAAAAGAAACCAGGAAGGGGACACCGAGATTTAGTAGTTGCTGATACTAAGACGGGTGAGACCTTTTCGTTAATGAAAGGCTATAGCATTAGAAGCTTCGATATTGCTCCTAACGGGGAATATGTTGCCGTTACGGTTTCCTTAGGCTCCGAAACACCCGATGCGCAACAACAGATATTTGATCTCTACATAATACCGTTGCCAAAAGCGTTAAGCGAAGTTTCATCCACAAAAATTGAACCCCTTGTCCAGAAAATACGTCTTGCGTATGGTATTACTATCAGTTGGGCCCCGGATTCAAGGTACATCGCGTGGACAACCGGGGGTGAGGGAGGTAAGTTAGCATCAGGGAACACATACGTTGTTGACGTGGAGACGGGTATCGTCCGTAATCTCACAGAAAACCTTGACGTTGACCTTGGACGATTGTATCAACCACCACTCTGGACAGCAGAAGGGGATGCTCTTCTCTGCATCGCAAACGGGGACGTATGGAAAGTGCCTCTGAACGATGGTGTGATACGAAACTTGACGGAAAACGTTAAGTTTTCTGTTCACGATGTATTTTATCCAAGCGAAGGGTATACCCCCTTGACGGTAGACAACGCTGTTACAATAAGAGCTTCTCATAGCTTTTATCGTCTGAGTCTCACGGATGACACAATTACACTTCTGTACGAAGACGAACATCGGAATGTTCACGCAGGTCGCTTTCGTCAAGATGTCGCCGAGGCCACTGGAGAATTTATTTATGTTGTGGAAAGTAGTCAAGAGCCACCGAATATCTGGATGAGCGATGCTACTTTTGAATCTCCACGGCAAATCACAGACGTTAATCCCCACTTAAAGACAATTGACTTTGGCAGAAGTGAACTGATTGAGTGGACACTCGAAGACAGGCAAATAGTTAAAGGGATCCTCGTGCTACCTCCTGAGGCATCTGAGAAAAATCCTGCCCCGATGATTACAAGCGTCTATGCAGGAGCAACGCATTCGTCCAATATAAACCGGTTTAGTTTTGCAGAAAGTGTGTGGCATTTTGATCCCGGTATGTTCGTCTCAAGAGGTTATGCAGTCTTCTTGCCTGATTTTCCTGTAGGAAAAACCGAGCCGTACAAGCAGTACGCGAATGTCGTTCTTCCAGGGATTGATGCAGCCATTGCAACGAAAAAGGTGGATCCCGAACGGCTGGGAGTCATCGGTCAGAGTTTCGGTGGATATACTGTGAATGTCCTTATCACACAGACGACACGGTTTAAGGCGGCCATCGCTGTCGCATCTGTGAGCAACTTAATTAGTGGGTTCCTTAGCGAAACTAATACTGGTTGGTACGAGGTTGGGCAATTCAGTATGGGGGGATCCCTATGGGAATTTCCACAACGCTACATTGAGGGTTCACCGGTCTTCCATCTGGATAAGGTTGAAACCCCTTTGCTTCTGATTCACGGAGATCAAGATTTCATCAAGGTTGAGCAGGCACAGGAAATGTTCATGGGACTCGCGCGCCTTGAAAAAGAAGTTGTACTGTTGAAATACAAGGAGGCAGACCACTGGCCCGGCTTCTGGTCGAACGAAAAACTTGTCGATTATTGGAAGCATGTCCTAAACTGGTTCGATGAATATCTCAAATAACATGGACAGGACTTACGCAAATGCCTTAGCGGCGTGCAATACATAGGGTCGCACAGAAAAATTGCGTAAGTCCTATAGGTAATTATGGACTTTACTAAATTCTCCATCCGATCTGAAATTCCATTTCGTAGGTTTCGTCCTAATAGAAGGAAGACTTCATGTTAACAACGCTCATTCGCCGAGAACTCCTCGACAATCTGATGACGTTCCGCTTTGCCGTAGCCGTCCTCATTATGTTGCTGCTTGTAGTCGCTAATACTGCTGTGCTTATCAAGGATTACGAGCGGCGGTTAGCAGCTTACAACACGGCTCTGAAAACAGAGGATCGGCGATCGCAGGAATTGAAAACCTATTCGGGCGGAAGATTGAACGTTGCCCGTCCACCAAATCCATTGAGTATTTTCAATGTCGGGTTGGATAAACGGCTGGGCAACGAGATTTGGATATCTCACGGTTTTGTGCCGACGCTGTGGGATACTGGAACGTATAAATTGACGAATCCACTTCTCAACCTCTTCACTTCGATTGATATTGTTTTCATCTTTGAAGTCGTTCTGAGTCTAATCGCACTTATTTTTGCCTACGATGCCATTGCGGGGGAACGCGAGCGCGGCACATTGCGTTTGGTCGTAACACATCCAGTGCGTCGGGGTCAAATCCTGCTTGCGAAATATATCAGCGCGATGCTCTGCTTGCTTGTTCCGTTGCTGATGAGTCTGCTCCTCGCGATAATTTTGCTGACAACATCCACCGTTATTTCTCTGAGTACTGGTGATTTTCTCCGTATCGGTGGGATTATCTTGAGTTCAATTGTCTATCTGTCGGTCTTCTACCTCATCGGCATGCTAATTTCGACAGTAACCCGCAGAACCGGTACCGCGCTGATGCTCGCTATGTTTTTCTGGGGGTTTTGGGTATTGGTGTATCCAAACGCGGTTCTTGCCGCGATTGCGCCGCCTGAGACTTCTCAACCGCGGATAGTATCCGCTTACGAGGAAATTAAACAGATATGGGAGGCATTCGACAGAGAGCGAAAGCAGTTCCTTGCGAATGATGCCTTTCCAGGAGAAGATCCGGATTTTGGTATGGTAGACGTAGATCCGAATTGGATATGGGGATCAGGTCACGAATACTTTCATAAAGATTCATCAACACTTAGGTATGATTACCACGCTGTTTCAAACATTGACAAACTGAGTGAAGCCTCCAAACCTCAGGTGCCGCACGCGCAGGATTATTACCGCTTCCTCGGACCACAGATCGTCAACGCCGCAGCACGCGCGTGGCTTGTCCGAAAACAGGCACTCGAAGCCATCTTTGTTCAACCGGCGATTGTCGATCGTATCCTTTTGAGAGGCTCGCCCGTCGGGATGTACGACGCGGCAACGCAAGCGTGGGTAGGGACAGACCTGCGCGGACTCAGAGATTTTTTTGAAGCGGCGCGAAGGTATCGGCGGACCTTGATTGATTATTACTATGACAAGAACGCTTTCGGGGCAGAGCAATGGTTTTCTGCCGACAACGGCGCGGTAGATTGGGATAGTTTGCCGCAGTTTTCTTTTCAGAGGGTTGACGTTGCCACAAATGCTAAGCGGGCGTTGCCGGATGTATGTATATTGGTCATGCTTAATATAATTCTGTTCGTAATAATATTTCTTATTTTTATCAAAAGTGAAGTGTAGGGTAACGGTATTCATACGCACGCAGGCTAACAGCCTACGCTACAAATATGTTCACTCATTTATGGGTTTTACTATAAATGAGAGATTCTTAACTGAAAACTGTTAACTGTTAACTGATTACTTATGTGGCATATTGCGAAACGAGAAATTTACGACAACCTGAATAGTCTCCGGTTTGCGCTGGCAACGGTATTGCTTCTCGGCTTGATGTTGATCAATGCGATTGTACATCTCCAGGAACATCCTGTGCGGATGCAGAAATATCACGATGCCGTGACAGAAGCGTTGAATCGCTTAAAATCCCGAACAAATTTGTATCAGATTGCACAAGAGGGTCCCGGATACCTTTACAAAAAACCGTCATCTCTCCATTTTTGTGCAGATGGGGGTGAGGACTTTTTAGCTGACAATGTCCACGGCGGATTTTACGCTTGGGCTACTGATGACTTAGCAGGCTTCTGGCAGTTAGATTATATGCCTGCGACGCTCAATCGACAAAATATTCGTCCGGACACTATCAAAATAGATTGGACGTTTGTGATCGGGTACGTCTTGAGTCTGATTGCGATCCTGTTCACCTTTGATTCGATTTCTGGCGAACGCGAGCATGGGACACTCCGTTTGACGCTGGCAAACCCTGTCCCGCGTCATACCGTGTTGATTGGGAAATTTTTAGGCGCGTTGGTCAGTATTAGTGTCCCGTTTGTGATAGCGATTTTGATGAACCTGTTGGTAATTTCCACGTCCAGCGAGGTCCAACTTGGTACTGATGCGTGGAGCCGTTTAGGCATTATTCTTTTGATTGCGATGCTGTACCTGTGCCTGTTTCTTGCGTTAGGTTTGTTGGTGTCGTCGCGTGTGCGGCAAAGTGCGGCGAGTCTTGTGATACTTTTGTTGATGTGGGTTACCTTTGTCGTTTTTACGCCGGGCACGCTCGCCTCTATTGCAAGCGGATTTTCACCATCGATGACTTATGATGAATTCAACGAACGCGCGATACAACTTGTAAATGAACTTAGAGGTGAATACGAGGCTCGTTTGCAAGGCACACGTGAGGATTCAGCGCAAAAAATGGAGTTCGCGGGTGAATATGTCATCAAAGATGTAACGGAGCGGGAACGTTTGATCCACGAATACCTAACGCAGCAGCATGCCCAAATCCAACTGGCGCGTTCTGTCACCCGCGTCTCACCGGTTGTGCTTGTTCAGCATCTTCTTGAGGTTTTTGCTGGCACTGGGTTTGAACGGCACCAACAATTTGTGGAGAATGTGCAGCGTTACGCCCGTGAATACCGCGAATTTGTCACGGATATGGATAGAGCAGATCCCGAGAGTC
>JAPOZO010000093.1 GCA_026706025.1 Candidatus Poribacteria bacterium | reverse complement strand
GACGCCTTAACTTTAACTACAGGAGCGGGCATTCCTCCCAAACCTAAAGGATGGGTCTCCTGCCCGAAGATTAGATGATTTTTTATGGCACGACGACTGCGTTTGACGGTATACTACATGGAGACGTTAATTTATGGCTCATATTGATAAGGTGAAGGAAGAAATTGGCTGGTTGAAAGTGGTCTTTGCTGTTTTGCTTGCTACTGATATTTCCCTCATTGCTTGGCTGGTTCAGAATTACGGAAGTGTCAGGTTATTTCTTCTTCTAATCGGTCTAATCGGGGCGTTTCTGGTTACATTCATAATTGTTTGGGGTAATCGCGTTGCACGTCGAAAGATTAATAAATTGGAGGAATTGTGATGGAATGGATTCCAATTTCCGCGTTTGTGGTGTTTCTTATAGGACTTGGGATAGTCGTGCGCGATGCCACAAAAGAGTAAATTTGATTGTCAAATTGCGTTAGAGGATACAGACAATTATGGATAACTATGCGAAGTTGATTTTAGGACGTAGTTGGTATCATATTGCAAATTCATTGATTATTATTATGTGTGTACTTATGTGTATAACAGGTTGTGGAAAGACACGGAATGTCCCATCCGACACTGAGAAGATAGAATGGGGCTACGAAGCAGAAAACGGACCGGATGTTTGGGCGCAGCTCAGCCCGGAATACTTCTTGTGTGCTGAGGGGAGGCACCAATCGCCAATTGATCTTGTGAACCCCACGCCAGCTGAACTACCACCTATTCCCTACGACTACCACCTAACAAGCATGAACATCCGCAACACGGGTCATACAATTGAAATCGCATGCCCGGAAGGGAGCTGGATCGAGGTTGATGGCACGCGGTATCAGTTGCTCCAATTCCATTTCCATGCACCGAGCGAACATACGGTGGTAGGTAAACCCTTTGAAATGGAGGCTCACTTCGTTCATAAAAGTGAAGATGGCGCGTTGGCAGTCGTTGGATTGCTAATTGAGAGCGGTCGTCACAAAGGCGTATTTGACCCTATCTGGTCCCATCTACCCGCCGTTCCAGGTGAAACGCAACGTATTGAGAATGTCACTGAGGATGGCAGCTTGATCGTCGATCCTCGTTTTATGTTTTCACCAAATGACCAGATAACCGACGAAGCCCCCTCGCGTTTTTGGAACTACTATCGTTATGACGGTTCGTTGACGACCCCGCCTTGTTCAGAAGGGGTTAAATGGATTGTGCTGACAACGCCGATTGAGATGTCTGAATCGCAAATCGAAGCATTCAAAGCGATTATCCATGATAACAACCGGCCGGTACAACCCTTGAATGAACGAAAACTGCTCGTGAATTCCACCGGAGACGAGTAACTGACCCCCAAACGTTTCACTGAAATACGCCGAGAAAACGAGCACTTGAACGCAGCGATGTTACACGGATAGAAGGTGAACTATACCCACGCACAGAGAGGGACCTTCCTGAACATAACAACCGAAAAAACAGGGAAAAGTAACAAATGATCGCTACGATATTTGACATTGATGGCACACTGGTCGAAAACTTCGGTTTCGATGATGCCTGTTACATTTCCGCGATAAGAGAAGTCCTGGGTGAAGTTTATATCCATAGTGATTGGAGCAAATACAAAAACGTCACCGACACAGGTAGTTTGCGACAAATCATGGAGGAGAATAACATTCAGGAAAAAGGACAAGTTGAGGAAGTTCGCACAAAATTCGGCGAATTGATTCGGCAGTACCTTCAAAACGGTGGCAAATGCCTCCCAAAAGAAGGAGCTATTCATCTGATTAATAAACTTACCACTGTAGATGGCTATGAAGTCGGATGCGCGACAGGCGGTTGGCGACATACTGCCGAAATGAAACTCCAACATGTAGGATTTGACTGGAAGAATATAGTCTTAACTTCCAGTGACGATGGTGATGAGCGCGTAACGATTATGAAGAAGTGCCTATTGCAGTTAGGGCTTTGCTTCCAACGTGTCGTATACATAGGCGATGCTGAATGGGATATGCAGGCGACCCAAGAACTCGGATGGCACTTCATAGGTGTCGGCGCGCGCCTAAAGGGAAAGTGCAAATATTGGGTTGAAGACTTTTCGAGTTACGATACATTCACGAAAATGCTACATGTCTAAAATCGTAGTAACCAGATAAGTGTTATTTTTCGCTTCTGGCTTGCAATCTTCCGCGCCAATAGTTATCGTTTCTTATAGTTATGAAAGCGGTTGACACGGCTCACGCATTACTTGGAGGTAAGCCCCAGTTTGGACGAAATAGCCATATCCCAATCCCCGGTGAACACCCACCAATTTGTCATGGTTTTCTCTCCGTATCGAATCTGATTTCCATGCCCGGGCATATTCTGCATCCAGTAGATATACCATTGTGACTCCACACGTTGCGGAATCTTAGCAAGGTTCGCGTCGGGCCACTGATAGGTCAAATTTCCCCAAGTATCAACATTAACCACTTTCTTTGAACCGTTATTATCAGGGGTCCAATCTTCAATATCACTCTCGACATGTGCGGAGCTTTGGGTATCGTAGTGTTTGGTTGTATTCGGGGGCATGTGTGTCCAGCCCACACGCCCTGTGATGAAATCTTCATTTTCGTCTTGACCGACAAATTTTTTCCAAAAAAGGTTTGTATTACCGTGCTGTAAATGATTGACATGGCTCAATATCGCTTCCAATTGATGTCCATGGTTATGAACGGCTTCCGCTTGGGTCCGCCTGAAATTTTGTCCATAAACCGTATAGGTTGAATTATACACAGGTAAATCAGTGTTATCCCGGTTGCTGTTGGAAATGTCACCAGTCAGAGGACTTGACATGTTGGATTCCCACCAATTTCTGAAATTTTCAGGCTTATGGAGCCTTGGATCATAACTCGGAAAATCAGGCGAAACTCCGCCCATCCATACCCAAATCTCTTTGACACCTAAGCTGTTGACATAATGTGCCATATCGAATCTCTCGAATATCTGATAAAAATCAGGCGCATAGATAGGGAATCCATTTACCTCTCCAATAACAGGACCGCGAGGTGTTTGTTCATAAACCGTAATATATGCTACCACCCGATAACCTATCGATGGCGCGGCCGAAGGCGTTTTATAGCCTCTAAATCGACTGCCTTCCTCGAGCATAAACTTAATGCGCTTGTCAAAAACATCAATTCTTTCCTTCAGTGCCTCCAAGGAAATCTCACCGAGGCTCCGATAATCCGCTGCCATGGAGACATCTAAATTTTTTCCATCTGCCGTCGGTAAAAACCTCATGATGACGACAGGAATTTCATAAATATGACCGGGGGCAGGGGTCGCCAGATACGGGTGGATTGGCTCGAACACCGGGGAAATCTCTTGTGCAAACAGAGCCCATCGCTGTGTTACCATCACAATGAGCATAAAACCTAAAAGGGCTTGTCTTTTATTCATTTTTTCTCACGTATTCGTGCGAAGAAAGAGACATTCTATCTCAATCGCCAAAGCATCTCCAGATAAAGTGTTTATATCACACAAAACACAAAAAAGCACCTCCGCCAGACATGATTATTATAGCAACTTATATACGCTGTGACAATCTTTTAATGGAAAGTCTCTACAGAAAAGGTGGACAAAGTGATACGGTTAAAGTATAATATCCCACATAGCAAACCTAACACTTCAGTAAGATATCCAGCAGACGCATGGAGATAAAAATGTATTTATATCACGGAAGTAAGCAGTCGTTTTCCAAACTGAAAAAACGGAAGGCGCACGCACCACCCGGAAGACCGCCCGAAGAAGCCTTGGAAGCAATCTATCTCACGCCGGACTTTCTCTTCGCATTGGCTTCCGCTGCACGTCCACCCGGAACTTCTAATATAGATATGACAAAACGGCTCATCTCCTTTGACAATCCCGATCAGTTTGCGCCAGATGAGGCGATTTATATCTATTTTGTAAACCTCACAAAAATTTCAGACGACAAGAAAATCTACATTGATCCCTGGCAGATTGCTGTAACCGAGGATGAGATAACACCAGACAAAGTTGAAACGTATAAATCTGGCGACCTATGGAAATACTATCGCCTTGTCGATAAATTCGATTGACACACCAGTTATAATATAACGCAAGTTGCCATCTTTGTAGCATAGACTGTTAGTCTGTGCTTTTGCATCCGCAAACTAACAATGGACGCTATGAAATGCCATGGATAATCAGCCTCGTTGCCTAAATTTTGTCCGTAGCGACTTGGGTTAATATAGGAGAACCATTAAAAGGAGGGAACATCATGTTTATTGCCACTTACAATGCTATCTATACCGTTGGAGACGATGGAAATAGTGAACCCACCGTAGTCTATAAAGGCACAGATCATCAAATGGCTCCCCATGGCGCAATGGTTTCACTCTCAAACGGTCAAGCCTTGGTGTCCGCCTTGTCGGATGGAACGCTACTGATTTTATCGGAAGGTGGTGAAAAACGAATTCCAACAGGTATAGAGGACCCAATCGCTTCGTTGCTCGTTGTGCGTGAGGATCCGTTGACGCTGCTCATTGGAACGGATGAGGGGGCTTATGTCTATCGCCTCGTTGGAGAAGAGGGACCCGCTGAACGGGTCGTCGCCTTTGATGAATTAGAATGTCGAAAAGATTGGTACACGCCGTGGGGCGGCCCACCCGCCGTACGGACGCTTGCCAAAACCCAAGACGGTTTTTGTTACGCAGATATCCATGTCGGAAGTATCATGCGTTCCAACGATGAAGGGATTTCTTGGGAACCCGTCACGCCGGAACTTCATAAAGATGTCCATCAGGTCGCTACGTGTCCTGCAGACGATAATCGAGTTTATGCGAACACGCAAAACGGTGTTTATGTCAGTAGAGACCGCGGGAACTCGTGGGCAAATCGGATCGAAGGTTTACCGCGTCGCTACGGCACCGCTATCGCTGTACATCCAGCAAACCCAGACCTACTGATCGCCACAGTTCAAAACGGACCGAGAGGTGGTGGGGCTTGGCTCTGTCGTTCGGAGAACGGCGGCTCAACGTGGACACAACTCAACGATCAACTCACAGAATCCACCGATCGGATTAGCACGGGCTGTATTACTTTCACATCCGATGGAACAGCGTGGGCAGTTATTGGAAAGACGCTTTACATCGGGCGGGATCAAGCCACGGATTGGCAGACTTTCTGGACAGCCCCCGAATACGATGGTGAGTACCAGCCACCGTCCGACGAGTACGCTCTGTCCCATCTCCTTGAGTATCCGATCCAAATCCTTGCTGCTTAGCGCAACATTTGGGTTGATGTTGCGGAGATAGTAACCATGAATGTACTCGGAATCGACTTTACTTTCTTTGCGGTGAGCGATATGCAGAAATCGCTCACCTTTTATCGTGATCTACTTGGGATGCCACTGGCGTGTTTGGTACATGGAGGCACATGGGCAGAATTTGAGATAAATCCGGGCACACTCGTATTAGGACAGGGTTACGATTTTATACAGCCCGGTGGGGGAACGGTCGCGCTTGCTGTCAAGGACGTGAAAGCTGCCTTAGAAGAATTAGAACAAGCCGGAATTCATGCCCATTCGCCTTTGGGTGAATCCGCTGTATGTTTTTGGGCGATTATTGAAGACCCTGATGGCAATCGTGTGATCCTCCATCAGCGAAAGGATGGAACAGTCGGTTGAGATGTCGATCAGGAACAATATAGGAGAATCCGTTGATACAATACGCAAAGGAATTCTTGGTCATGCAAGTTAGATTCGCTCAGAAAATCGCCGAAGTCTCCAATCAAGCACTGGCAGACGTACTCATCGACTATACAATATTGCGAACCTTGTTCAACTTGCGAGTCTCTCATGACCTTCCGAATCCACTCTGGGATGAATTCATCGAAGGTCTTTGCGCGTCCGATAACTCCGAAGATTGGACATATACCTTCTATCTTCAACGCACAACTGCGGAGCCAGATGCTTCTGATGAAAGGCGATTTTTTGGGTGTTTCTCCTATGTCTACCCATGGCGCGGCACAAAAAAACTCCGGCTCCACTTTGAAAATCGTGAGACTTCTGAACATGGTGCATTGAGCAAGGAAAGAATGGCACTCCGAAAGTCGGAGTTGTCAGTGATGTTTGAATACATCCAAGCCAGCCATCCCGATGTAGAAACGGTGCGCGGTGGTTCGTGGCTCTATAACATCCCAGCCTACCTGAGACTCTTCCCACCGGACTATATCAAAACAGCGAAACCGGTCGGTTATGAAACCACATTCTGGGCGTTGTGGGGTCAATTTGTTGCCCGACACGGATCCGTTCGGCAACCCGCCGCTGCACAATTTTTGGCGTGTCTCAAAGCGCAGAAAACTGTTGAAGGCTGCCTCCAATGCTTTCCGTACCAAGTGCTACGCCCCGAATGTTCTATTGAGACATTCTACGATTTTTACAACTCCTAAGTCTTAAACAGCGATTTTTCCGCGGTCTATACAAGCGTTTGATTTTCTAATCCAATTTTTTCTAAAGGAATCCACCATGAACATCAAAAACAGACACATCACAAAACTCACATTCATATTGACGATTACGGCATTTGTTATTGGACTTTCCGCTTGCGAGCGTGTTCACGAAATAATAGAATCCGAGATTTCTGAAACAGATGTTCCCGTACGCGACCATGTTTGGGTCGTCGATCAGAACAGCGTTGAGGTACCTGTCCCGGGGACATGGGTGCTTGTATCGCACACGCATTTAAACTCAACCTCTACAATCGGCGAAAGTTTCACCTTACCGCCAGATGATCCGCATAGCATCCAAATATCGGATGGCACATACACAGATGGAGAAGGTATCCTCTGGACAAAGATACGGGTAACGACCGCCAGTGGTGACCAGTGGCAGTTCCTTGAACGCGTGGACACAAGTGTCTCTCCGCATCGACTCTATGTTGTCGTCACGGTTGATGATAATGGGTTACCAACCCTTGCGTACGGCGAATACCCTTTCGATTTGCCGGGACATAACGTACAAATCTGGGAAAAACAGTAAAATAGAAATTGGTAATCCTCAGGCGGTAGGAGCGGTTTCCTAACCGCTCTGGGCTTCGTCAAAAAATTACCGAATTAATTTAACCTTAATCCCCAAGAAAAAAAGAACCGAACCATTAGGAGCGCACACATTGATCCAAAAGATTGAAGAACAAGACGGACACATGTTTCTCCACTTTGGCGATCCACCAGAAGATGTAGGAAAAATTGAATTTGTCAACTGCGTTGCATATCAACAAAACCAAATACTCTTCTGCAAATGGCGCGACAATAACTTCTGGGTGATACCCGGTGGACGTACCGAACCCGCGGAAACAGCAGAAGAAACCGCACACCGTGAACTCTTGGAAGAGACGGGTGCGACGCTGGAAAATCTGGAAGTTCTCTGCTACATCCACTGCTTCATGTACAACCTCGAATATTGGGGGGTTGTCTATTTAGGGGAGATCAAAGAATTAGGGAGTCCGTTGGACCTTAACGAAGTCAGTGAAGCGAAGTTGTTCTCGGAATTCCCAGAAAACCTATCCAATCCAGGACCGTTTGGAAACCAAGGTAAAGCTCTATTTCAAGCGGCAATGCGTAGGTTGTTAGAGGCAAAAGATTAAAAAAATGACACAGAAAATATTTTCTTTAAACGGACACACGCCTGCCATTGTTGCGTTCTGAACTGTGATTTCTCTGATTGCTATGATCCCCATGATAAGAGCACCCATCACAAGCAACTGAATACTGAAAACCCAGTTCTGACGACTGATCAGTTCCACAGGAACGCCTTCTCTGTAAAAATTTCAACCCCACAATCAGCATCTTATTTTTCCTCAGAGATATTATCACAAAAATCACAGAAATCACAGTTCAGTTAAGAGATTCTCACATTTTTTGCAGATTTTTTTTGACATCTATGAAAATTGTGAGTATAATTAAAGCAATTCGGACGATTATCTACAAATTTATCGCGGTTTTTTTTGACATTCGCGAGAATTCTGGGTATAATTAAAGGATAATGAGATTCGTTATCAATTTTTAAGGTGCACTCTCTGGTAAATGTTTGAGTTTTCACTTCACCCGAATAACTAAAAATGATAATGAGTCTCAATATCATTTTTAAGATGGTGTCTATGAAGAAACAACTAATTTTCCCCGTCATTTGGGGACTGTTTATCTTGCTAAATATTGGGGCTGTTGCTGAATCAAATCCATTCTCTGTCTCTGGATACGGAGTGATCCACTACTCCCATTTCGATTGGGAACTCGACCCAGGGAGGCGTGCCGCTATTGACATAGAACGTTTTGTCATTGCACCGAAATATCGTATCAACGATACTATCCGACTCGAATCAGAACTTGAGTTTGAGCACGGTGGCACCGGCAGCACTATGGAATTCGACAAATTTGAAGAGTTTGGAGAATTTGAGACAGAGATTGAAAAAGGCGGTAAAGTGATCGTCGAAAAACTCGCTGCTGTCTTCTCTTTCCAACCATCCTTCAACCTCCGCGTTGGACACATCATCGTTCCAGTCGGACTTGTTGCCAAACGGCACCGACCACAACACTACTTTACAACAACGCGTCCCGAAGCGGAGGCACATATCATCCCAACTATCTGGCACGAAACCGGTGTCGAACTTTTCGGTGCGCTCGGTCCGTTGAAATACCAAGCGCAAATCGTCAACGGATTGGATTCAACCGGTTTCAGTTCACGGCACTGGATCGTTCGCGGACACCAACTGCGGTTCGAAACTGTAAATGCTGAGGCACCGGCGTTCGTTGGACGGATCGATTATGCGTTTAACGAAAACGCAACCCTCGGTATCTCTGGTTACTACGGAGACACCGCGGCGAACCGACCAAAACCCGATGTGGATTTTGATGCGCACGTCGGCATTGTCAGCCTTCACGGATTTTACGAGATGGATGCAGTGAAGGTGCGTGGGTTGTTCCTTTGGGGAGCACTCGAAAACGCTGATCAACTCTCCAGAGTCAACCGGACCCTCTCTAATAACCTTAATGTAAAACGGACACCGATAGGCAGCTCAGCCTTAGGGTACTATATTGAAGCTGGCTACGATGTCTTATCATTTTTCAGACAACCAAACAATAAACCGGAACATCAGGACCAAAAGGATACATCGCCTGACACGGTTTTAGATGTTTTCGCGCGTTACGATTATTACGATACGATGGCGAGTGTCGCGGGAATTATCTTCGACAATCCGCGGTGGGAAAGAACTACATGGACTTTTGGGATTAACTACCACGTCCATCCAAAGATGGTTTTCAAGAGCCATTACTCCCTCCGACGGTTAGCGGCAGAAGATAAAAACCGAGAAAATACCTTTTCGCTCGGTTTCGGTTTTCAATATTGATAAGAGTTTTCAGTTTTCAGTCTTCAGTCGTCAGTTAAAGAGGTTGCTGTTACTTGAACAGTTACCTTAACTGCCACAAGAACCCTCTTAACTGAAAACTGATAACTATTTCCTCTGACAACTGATAACTAATAACCATTCAATGGAGGTTTCTATGAAACTCTATACATTAGAATCTCGCAAGTTGCTAAAGGCTTGCTTTCATTGGACACTACTGTGTTGTTTGCTACTTGCATCCGCTTTTGTTGTCGGATGCGGAAGTGACGAAACAGATGAGCATGACGATCACGACCACGCTGAAGCCTTTGATGCTACCACGATGCTCAACGATTTTGCGAATAGCATCGTGGTACCCACCTATACCGATCTGGATAATAAAGCGGGTGCCCTTTTATCTGCTGTTAAAGCACTGCAAGGCGATACCTCGCAAGGGAATCTCGAAAAAGCACAACAAGCATGGGTGGCGGCTCGAATACCTTGGGAACAGAGCGAAGCATTTCTGTTCGGCCCCGTAGATACGCAAGGTCTTGATCCAGCACTGGATAGCTGGCCCGTTGATCATGTCAATCTACAATCCGTTCTGGACAGTGGCGATTCCTTAACAGTGGATTTTGTCGGTGGATTAGAAGATACACAGAAAGGTTTTCACACAATTGAATTCCTGTTGTTCCGTGAAGGGAACCAACGCAAAGCGGCGGATATAACTGATCGTGAACTGGAGTACCTCCTTTCGACGGCAGAGAATCTCAAGGCGAGTACCTCCCAACTTCGGTCAGCGTGGGCATCAGACGGTGAAAACTTCGCCAGTAAAGTTTCACAGGCCGGCACGGGTAGTGACGTTTATCCCTCACAGAGCGCAGCGGTTCAAGAAATCGTTAACGGCATGATTGTCATCGCAGATGAAGTCGCGAACGGTAAAATATCTGACCCTTACAACGAATCTGACACAACCCTTGTTGAATCTCAGTTTAGTTTCAACTCCATCGCGGATTTCCAGAACAATATCCGTGGGATTCAGAACGTCTATAGAAAAGGTCTCGACGGATTCGTAAACGGTCACGATGCAGCGTTAGACGCTCGTTTCCAGCAAGAGGTACAAGCAGGGATTGATGCTATTGGTGCGATTCCGGACCCCTTCCGCGATTCGATTACAGCAAATCGCGGTGCTGTCCAAACTGCAATTGATGCAGTTAGAACGGTTCAACAAACACTCGAGCAAGATATACTCACACTTGTTACGTTAAGCGAGTTTAATTAAAGTAGTCGGCACGCTCCGTCGTGCCGTAAACTCTTAATTTCATGTAAACACGAAAGGGCTATTTCGTTTTTACGGGGAACAGTCGTTGTGCTGTTCCCTCACTACACATTTATAGCTTTATTATCATGTCAATAGGGAAAGAGATGAAACATTTTCACAGTTTACTGTTCCTAACCTCCTTGGTGGCAATTCTACTGAGTGCATGTGATTCCGAATCGCCCGTGGCAGTAGAATCAACACCGGTATTTTCGACGAGTGAGTTCTCTGGTGGTGAGACGACTGTCTTTGATGCGTCAAGCCACGCGTTCTCAACTCCCGCCCCCAATCTTTCCCCCGCAGCATTTGAAAAGCATCTGGAAGGTGATGTCGAATTTGAAGCCAATTTTGTGACAGCCCCTGCGGTAGTGAACCCCGGGTTGGGCCCCATCTACAACAACATTTCGTGCATCAACTGTCATAGTCGGGATGGTCGTGGACGACCCCCAAAAGTTGATGAGAAATTTGTGTCCATGCTCTTTAGACTTAGTCTTCCGAAGCAGGCAGATTCAACGGATGGACAACCGCCTATTCCCGTACCAGGATTCGGCACACAACTTAACAACCGCGCCATTTTCGGAACAGCCCCAGAGGGTAAGATTAAAATTGATTATACCGAACAAACACTCACGACAGCAGACGGGACGCGTGTACATTTACGTTATCCGAACTACACATTTACGGAAACCTATCAACCCCTACCAGAAGAGGTTGAATTATCACCACGCGTCGCACCCGCTGTTTTTGGGCTCGGTTTGTTGGAAGCGATTCCTGAAAACGTTATCCTCGCGTATGCAGACGAGGCAGATGCTGATGGCGATGGCATATCGGGCAAGCCCAACTATGTCTGGGATGTCGTAGAGCAGCGTTACAACCTCGGTCGTTTCGGGTGGAAAGCGAATCAACCGACACTGCTTCAGCAGGTCGCTGCGGCGTATCACGACGATATGGGGATAACAACCTCACTGTTCCGAACGGAAAACTCGGCAGGGCAACCGCAACTCACTGCACACAGTGAAACGCCAGAAGTTAGCGACGAGATTTTAGACGTGGTGACCTTCTACGTCCAAACGTTGGCGGTGCCAGCGCGACGCAATGTGGATGATCCACAGGTTAAGCACGGAGAAAAACTTTTTGCTAAAGCACAATGCGCCAGTTGTCACGTACCGACGCTAAGAACCGGCGTTTTATCTGGTGTTCCCTCAGTTAGCAACCAGACAATACATCCGTATACGGACCTGTTATTACATGATATGGGACCCGAATTAGCGGATAACCGCCCTGATTTTCACGCCAGTGGGCGTGAATGGCGGACACCACCCTTGTGGGGTATCGGTTTGGTAAAAAGGGTCAACGGACATACCAACTTCCTCCATGATGGGAGAGCGCGAGACCTGATGGAAGCGATCCTCTGGCATGGTGGGGAGGCGGAGACATCACGGCAAGCCGTTGAGCGGATGTCAAAAGTAGAACGGGATGCGCTTATTGCATTCTTGGAGTCTTTGTAAAGCATTACTTTCGCACCAATATCGGTTGGTGCAGACATATATTGAGAATGGGTCCCAATTTGAAAATATAACGGTATCAGATTAAGGATTTAGATGATGAACTCAACCCCTATCATATTCAGGATCTTGTTGATGTGTACTGTAGCAGCCAGTCTCGCCTTGTTCGGTTGCGAGAGTGACCCTATACTCGCGCCACAAGCCGAAGTTGCTGAAGAGTCCGGCGGCAGTTACGGCAATACGAATCTACCGGTCGGTGGAACCAACAACACGCAAAACGCTGTGAAAGATGAGCAAAATGGTAAGACCGTAGCGGACCGCACCACAATTATCAATCCAAAACGCTTTTGAAAACGTAGGAAGTAGTATCCATGCCCCTTTTTTCCCACAAAGTTTGTAAGCCAGAGACGTATACCAGAACAATACTAATTTTCATTATTTTTAACCTACTATTAGGTGTGACACACTTTTGTCAGAGTTCAACGAACATTAATGGAAAAGTGATTGATAAAGAGACAAGGCAACCGATTTTAGGGGCTGTTGTTAAGGTTGAAGCCGATGGACAAATCTTGGCTGAGACAACAACCGGAAAAGATGGCACCTTCCATCTGACGCAAACTGTTCAAGGGAAGAAACAGATTCAGGTCAGTTCAATCGGATATAATCGCTACAGTGAAATGCTTGCACTTGCCTCTGATTCAGCACACAATTTAGAAATTGCGTTGTCCAGCCAAACTTTCCAGCTCGCACCGATAGAAATTATCGGTAAATCATCGCGTAGGCATCGGAAACTCACAGGCACGATGAGCATGTTGGAACCAGAAATCGTTGATCTTATTAAACCTGTCGGCACACAAGAATTGCTTGAATTAATACCCGGTATCAACGGCTATGCAGACGACGGATTCGGCAACTCGCGCTTGAGTATCGGCATCCGAGGATTAAATCCTCGTCGAAGTGCGCGCGTGCTTATATTAGAAGACGGTGTGCCGATACAACCTGCCCTTTACATCTATCCGAATGCTTACTATAACCCACCCGCAGACCGGATCGATGCAGTCGAGGTGATTAAAAGTAGTGCTGCGCTCCGATACGGACCACAAACGATGGGGGGTGTTATCAATTATACAACACAAAAACCCGACGGGGCAAAGGGATTTGCGAATCAACTAACGGCTGGCAACAATGGTTACTACAGCGCATTTTCAGAGTTAAGAGGTATCGGTAATTCTGAAAAAATTGTGTCTGACATACAACTGCTTTACAAACACGGGGACGGTTTTAGAGAGAATAACACCTTCGATCAGGCAAATGGCACAGTAAAAACGCTTTTTCAATTGAGCGAAGAAAAAACGCTCTACCTCAAACTAAACGGTAATTTTGAGAACTCGAACGCAACGTATACCGGTTTAACAGAGTACTCCTTCCAAACCGATCCGAACTTCAATCCGAAAGAACACGACAATTTCAAGGTTCTCAGGACCTCACTCGATCTCATCTACACCAACAAAATTTCGACGAATCTTGTCAGCAATACAACGATGTATACAAGTGTGTTTGATCGGCGGTGGTGGCGTGAGGACGATATTTTCGTGCGTCCTGTAACTCTTGAAACTGGGAATCTGGTACCGGTACCCTATTTCCAAACGGGCGACCTTGTCCGAATCGGCAACGGAAAAAGCAACTTCGGTATCCTCCGCACCTTCTACGTCGGCGGGATTGAGCAGAATTATACCTTTACCCACGGACTTGCTGGAAATATAGGGCGTGCTGAAATCGGAGGCAGAGTACATTGGGAACGCTTTATTGACGATAAGAAAACCGGGGACGCACCAGATGCTCGGGATGGCGTTTACTATACCGGCACTCCCGGTTCCGAAGAAGATCCAGTGAAAATTGTCGGGCAAAGCCATCATTATGAGACCATTGCCTTGGCACTCTACGCTAAGGAGCAGATGCGTTTTGAAAGATTAACTGTCACACCCGGTTTGCGTTTTGAGGTGTTTAAGCAAGATCGCGTGGACCGGTTACGCGGCTCGGTGTTCGCAGACAAGGTTTCATCAGTACTGATGCCGGGGATCGGCGTGAACTACGAGTTTGGGCAATTTAACTTTTTTGGCGGTGTACATCGAGGGTACACAGCACCCTCCAGCGGCGCGTTGAAGATTACCAACTTCGGACAGGATGTTGATGTCGGTGGACTCGACCTCGAACCCGAAAAAAGTTGGAACGTGGAACTCGGATTCCGCTCATGGATACCAGGAGTCATCTTAGAAACTTCCGGATTCTTCGTTAAGGTTGAAGATTTAGTCGCAGCGGGGCGCGGCACTGCCTTCAAAAACTTAGGCAAAGTTGATCTATCAGGGGTGGAGATGGCGATGACTTTAGGGGTATCAGAGTTTGTGTCGGTACTGCCTGACATCAACCTCTCTTATACATTCCTCCAAACAGAAATTGTTGATGGCATCGTGAAATCCGCTACGATCGCCGGTAACGTTGATGTAGAACTAAACGGCAATGAATTACCTTACGCGCCACGGCACACTTTCACCGTCGGATTGGCGAAACGGATTGGTGATGGCCTCCGTTTGCGCGCAGATATGCGGTTTGTGGACGAAGTCTTCACCGACTTTGAAAATCTCCAGAAGACTTTCAACCGCGGCGATACCGGACCTATTCCGAGTTACGCAATTGTCAACGCAAGTATTGATTACAAAATAACCAGACAGTGGCAGATATTTTTCACTGCCAAAAACATTTTCGATCACGTATACATCGGGTCACGGCTGCATTCAAATGCAGGGCAGCCCGAAGCGAACCTCAGTTCGGGTATCCTCATCGGACCCAGACGACAGATACTTTTCGGTATTAAACAAGGTTTCTAATGCTGGCGTAGGTTGAAAATGGCGCAATTCAATTGGGAATACGTTCCACTTTTGAAACCATTTCAAAATACGCCTACCAACTAACAATGTTAAGTAATAATTTTTCATAGATAATGAGACTCATTATCTATAAACCCTAAAGGAGTAAACATGAATTACCTGACAAAAAAATTCCAATGGTTAGTTCTACTGCTAACTGTTGCAAGTCTATTTCTGGTCGCTTGTGGAAGCGACGAAGACACGGAGGATGGTGATTTGGAGGGAGAAGCCGGGGCGATGATCGAAGTTCCGCAGGCGTATGTCTTTGACAGCCGCTTTATGGAAGGTGAAAGCAGCGTCTCCTATTCAGGGCAGGTCGTACGTAACTTGCTGTTGCAAGACTTGAAAGCAACCACTGACAGCGTCGGAAAAGATGGCGCACGTCCTATTGCCGTGTCCGATATGCTTAAACTCTATGAATACGATGACGCGCTTAACCTGAAAACACTAACGACTACAGGCGCATTATCCGCAAGCGAGAGCCACTATTCAGCACTTTCGACAGGAAAAAATCTTGTCGGTAAGATTTCCGACGAGCCTGTCATCGGGTACAACCGGACTGCCGATGATTTGGTGCGCGAATGGTTCAAGGCTATTGCGGACAACTCGCAAGATTCTGATAAACTCGGCACACCAATGGCTTACACCACTGATGACGGCGTCGATATGTCCCAGATGGTTAATAAAGTCCTCATCGGCGCAGTTCCGTATTACCAAGCGACAGGTGTTTATCTCGGCGGCTTGCTTGAACGCGATAACAGTGAAGCACGAGATGGTACCGACCCGTATACCGCAATGGAACACGCATGGGATGAAGCCTTCGGCTACTTCGGTGCCGCTCGTGACTATTCCCGCTACAGCGATGAACAGCTCGCTGGAAAGGTCGATGATTTCACGTTCGATTCTAACGGTGATGGAAGCATCGACTTCAAATCGGAATATAACTTCGGGCTTTCCAGAAACGCTGGGAAGCGGGATAAAGGCGGATCAGGTGTCGATTTCACACAACAAATCTTCAATGCTTTCCTTGCTGGCAGAACCGCGATCACGAATCAAGGATCGGTCGCGGAAATTAGCGCACACCGCCAAACCGCCGCAGAAGGCATGGAAAAGGTTATCGCAGCGACTGTGGTACACTACATTAACGATACGCTCAGTGATATGTCGAAGTTGGGGACAGCCGAAGAAAACATTGCCAACTTAAATAAACATTGGGCAGAAATGAAAGGGTATACGGTCGCTTTGCAGTACAACCCGTTCCGGTTGATTGGTGATGGACAACTCGCCGAATTGCATGGTATCATGGGAGAAGCACCCATATATGACGAACCCGGCAGTAACAGCTACAAAACGCAGGTTGCCAATTACGAACGCGCTAAGGCTGTCATGCAGGCGGCATACGGGTTCTCCAACGGTAACATGGCAAACTGGTAGGCATTGATGTAGGGCGGGTTTTAACTACAAAGGTGCCTGTCCACTGGTAGGTGCGTGTAAAACGCACCTACCAAATTACCTAAAACATGAAGACGGAATTCAAAGTCTGGAGTATTGTATTTATCTGTTGTATCGGCTCTCGATTGCTTAGCACTATCTATTACATTGAAGATTTAGATAGCCTCCGCTTCGCACTGAGCATAGTAGACTACGATGTCGCCAAGTTGCAACCGCATTTTCCAGCATATCCTGTTTTCTGTTATATTACCAAACTCCTCTATGCAGGCACGCGTCGTTACGCATTAGCATTTTCACTCGTTGGCGGGTTATCGATCTTCTTCACAATCTTCTTTACACTGAGGATTGCGAAGGTTTCAGTCACCACATTGTTGGGGAAAGTTGCTGTCTTTGTCATATTCATGAACCCTTTACTCTGGCTGATGGGTAACCGATATATGCCAGATGCGATGGGGGTTGCTTGCCTTTTGGCAAGCCTTTATTTTACAACAGCACAAGAGGATAACACGGATACACTATCTGGTTTACGGAGTACCATCGGCTTTTTTCTCGCTGGCATCTTGGTCGGCGTGCGACTCTCGTATTTTCCCTTATTGGTGCCTGCGTTGGTCCTACGATTAAAACACACCGGTCGTTTGAAGTGCATCATAGCGGGGACTATCGGTGTCCTTGTGTGGCTTGTCCCGCTGCTCTCAATTACGGGATGGAATACGCTCATAGCCGCCGCACGGACACAGAGTCAGGGGCATTTTTCAGATTTCGGTGGCACTGTCTCCACTCACCCTGAATTGTGGTTTCGCTTGACGAAACTTTTTGAGAGCCTCTGGGCAGATGGATTTGGACTCTATTGGCAAGGTCGGCACCCTATAACCGCCTGTTCAGCTATCATCTTAATCGGAATTGTTGCAGCCAATTGGCGACCCCTGAAGAGATGGACTACAGAAAAACTTTCTGGGAACGATTTCCCGCTTTCAAACCCCATCTTTATTGGGTGTGCTGTCTATTGCCTATGGATATTCTTAGGACAGAACGTTATCCATAAGAGCCGACACGTTTTACCTTTATTGCCTTTTCTGGGCTTAGGGATTGCATTCGCGTGCAGCCGAATCATAGGAACACAGAACCGGTTTCGTCATCTGTTTGCCTTGTGTACTGTCATCATCTTTTTTCTTTCTTATAGTTATGTCACCCTACATACTGTCGTCCAACACACAAAACCGACAGCGATTGCCCAAGTACACGAATATCTACGCGACAAACAGAATGAACGGCGGGATAAACTATATATTGTGTCCGTGCCGCTGATAAAATACTATTTAGTTTCCCAAGCAATAGAAGCAGTTTATATACCGATTAAAAGCGAGGCAGACCTCGACCAACTTGATACATTAGAGACCGGATTCGTTGTTATCGGAAGTCGATTACCAAATCGAGAGCCCAAAGCCGAAAAGGTGTTCTACCACAACCCGTATGTCAATCGGATGTGGTCCGAAATCCCTTTATTTGAATACTAAATCTGTGCGGACAGAACCTATGGAAAATACTCATCTTCATATTCTCGGTGGCGGTCCCGCTGGATTGACTACTGGGTACTACGCCAAGAAACAGGGGCTCTCGAATTTTACCATCTTTGAAGCGGGTGAACACACCGGTGGAAATTGCCGTACGCTCAAAATCAAAGGGGCGGATTGTAAATATAGCATCTGGCAGAAAAGTGATTTCCGATTTGATACCGGTGCACATCGCTTCCACGACAAAGATCCGCAGGTTACCGAAGAGGTAAAGAACCTCCTTGGCGATGATCTGTTACGCGTAACGGCACCGAGTGAAATCTTTTTTGGAGGCGAATTTTACCGGTTTCCACTTCTGCTCAGCGACCTGGTCCAAAAACTCGAAACGAAAACCTTACTAAGGATTGCGTGGGAGAAACTCTATAATAGACCGAAAAAACAGGCAGAAAACTTTGCGACATTTGCGATCAACCAGTACGGAAAAACGCTGGCTGAACGCTTTTTACTCAACTATTCCGAAAAATTGTGGGGACAGCCCTCGCACAAACTCTCTACCGCCATTTCAGGGAACCGACTCAAAGGGTTGGATTTGCGGAGTTTCCTCCGTTCGATGCTGCTCGGTACACCGCAGAACCCGACGCACTTAGATGGATCGTTCTTTTATCCGAAATACGGCATCGGCATGATTAACGATAAGTTGTGCGAATGCATCGGTGCTGAACATATCAAGTTGCAACACCGGGTGAGTCGATTAATCCATAAAGATCGGAGGATTGAGCGTATCATCGTAGACAACGGAGCGGGAGAAAATAATATTGAAATACCCGTCTCCACAGTGGTTAATACGCTACCGCTAACACTTTCAATGCGAATGTTAGATCCGCCGCCGCCACCGGATCTACGGGCTATTGCGGAGCGAATTAAATACCGACACCTTATGCTTTGTGTTTTCTGTTTGAACCGCGATACTTTTTCGCCGAATGCTTCGATCTATTTTCCGAGTGAGGAATTTCCGTTTACGCGCCTATATGAGCCAAAAAATCGGAGTTCACACATGGCACCCGAAGGACAGACAGTCATCGTGTTGGAGCTCCCCTGCTACAGTGATGATGCCGTGTGGAATATGCAAGCGTTGGAACTGCAAACCGAGGTATGGAAAGCATTACAGCGCGTCAAACCCTTACCACAAGAGGAGGTTATTCACTATCAAATCTATAAACTACCATTCGCATATCCTGTACTTGAAGTCGGATTTGAAGAGAACGTGGCGCGCCTCGTCGCCTATTTTGAAACGTTTGAGAATCTGTATCTGACTGGGAGGAGCTCTCTATTCCGGTACCTGCATCTGCATGATCTATTTAAAACTGGAAAGGAAGTGGTAGAACGGATTACAAATGCTTAAACTTGATCATAAAACTCAAATTATGTATAACGCGACGTATATCGTGATCCAATATATCCAAAAGGCACAAGAAACGGAAAAAAATCAGAAAAAAATTTGACATGCATTAACAAATATAGTATAATATATATGTGTTTGATACACACAATCGTCTGAGCGCACATCTCTTAATATGATAATGAGTCTCATTCTCAATTTAAAAGAATGTAGTGTTCGGGCATATCAATTTCCTCCGGGAGTGGTAATTAAGGCGGATGCTTACTGAAGGAGGAGCAAGACCATATCCACCACAGTATAGCATGTTCTTTATGGTTGGCGGGGAACAGAATACCCCGCCTTACCATAATTTGATAATGAGTTTCATTCTCAATAAGGAGAGGTTATGATAACTGTTGCGAATCGAATCTATGTCGCACCTGAATATCAGGACGAATTTGAGGAACGGTTCCGAAACCGAGCACGTCTTGTTGATGGCATGCCCGGATTCGTTTCTAACCGGGTCCTCCGCCCTGTCAATGATGGCGACCCGTATGTTGTTTTTACACTTTGGGAATCACGAAAGGATTTTGAAAACTGGGTAGAATCTGAGGAATTCCGCAAAGGACATGCCCAATCCGGCACGTTGCCGAAAGAGGCATTCACACAATCAAACAAACTCGAACTTCACGAGGTGTTTCTCGATTCCGATCGGTCAGATTTAAAAGAAGAACCACGCGGTGGACCCTTCAAGGTTCACTAAAGCAAAATAGTAGCAGAAAAAGCCACGCAAGAAACAGGACAGGCTCCCAACTGCCCATTGTTAGCGACTGTCCACGTTTCTGAGGAAAATCAACACACGTCGATTGCGAATCGACAGCGGTTCGCGTTTCGCAGGCTTCTCACGCGCATGTGTTGGCGCGTTTCATGCCCGGTGCCTTTTCTGCCTTAATTAGGATACGCGGTTAACGTTGGAATTGTCAAGAGAATTCGGAGGCGAATATGCCAAACGCTACAGGTTCAGTATCCGTTGACAAAGCACCAAAAAAACCCGAAAAACAGCGCAGGCGTTCACCATATTCCTTTTTACCACTTTCATGGAGCAGAGGCGCGTTTCTCAAATGGCTCCGACGAACACACGCATGGCTCGGATTATGGGGCGCAGCTTTGGGAATCCTCTTCGGTGTCACCGGTATTCTGCTCAATCACCGCGGAACCCTGAAAATTAACGCCGCGAAAACTGATCGGATAGAGCGAGAACTTTCATTGCCGGACCCCAAGCCTGAAAATATTGAGATGTTCGCAGCGTGGTTGCAAGTGGAACTCGGTCTTGATGAAAAATGGAGTCGTGTCCGTTCACAGCAGCCCAGAGAAATTAGTTGGGGTGGAGCATCTGTCACGCAACCTGAAAAATGGAGTGTCAGTTTGAGCAACCCGAAACGCGGTTACAGCGCAGAATATTGGGTCGGCAACGCTTATACCACAGTCAGACAATTTGACCGGAATGTGTTTGCCTTTCTCAATCGGTTACACATGGCGAGTGGAATAGGAGTTGCATGGATACTGCTTGCTGATACGATTGCGGGGAGTTTCATCATCCTTTCACTTACAGGTATCTTGCTTTGGACCCGTTTACACGGACCGCGCCTGCTCGCTGCGAGCATCGGACTCGGATCCCTAACGCTTGCCATCTTCTTTGTTTGGCGAGCCTTCTAACAAAGACAGGAGGAAAATTATGATGTCAAACACGAAAATTTGGATTTTGCGAGTACTGATCAACCTCGTATTCGGGCTGCTTCTGTTTACAATATTGAGTTCTGCAGAGAATCACAATGATACCCCCGAAACTGACCGTGCCGTAGAATTAGAGCCTGTTGTCGTGACAGCAACAAAAACACCGCAACATCTGGAAGATACACCTGTTATTACAAATCTCATTACACGCGCGGAAATCGAGGCGACAGGGGCAGAGAACATCGGAGAGGTCCTCGAACATACAGCGGGCATCATTATCCACCGTGATGGACACGGCGACGGGGTGCAACTTCAAGGACTCGACTCTGAGTACATCCTAATTCTCGTTGATGGCGAACCGCAGGTTGGGCGTATCGCAGGCAAGCTTGACATGGCGCGACTCGCTGTCGAAAACGTTGAACGGATAGAAATCGTCAAAGGGGCAACAGCTTCGCTTTTCGGGAGTGATGCACTCGGGGGGGTTATCAACATTATTACCCGTAAAGCGACTTCGCCCTTTTCCGTCCAACTCTCCCAAAATTTTCAGCAAAACAGTGCACTCGACAGCCGAGGCACGCTTGAATTGCAACGTAATAAACTTAACGCGCTTTTAACACTCAGTAGGAACCAGCGCGATCCGATCGATTTGGACACGTCTGATCTCACAACCACAATCGACGGTTATGCCAATGTGACAGGCTCGGCACGGACAGCCTATCAACTCACACCAGCGACGGACCTCGTGTTTTCTGGACAATATTTCATGCAGAACCAAGAAGGTATCAGCGATAGCGGAGACATCGTTTTTGAGAGGCTTGGCGATATCGAAAACTTCAGTGGAAGTTTAGGCATAGAACATGAATTTGAAAATGGTACACAGAGAACACCCGCAACTTTACTGACCGGCAAACTTTACGCAACCCGATATGACGATGAATCAAAAGTTGTTGATCGCGAAACTGCAGCAGTAAGTTCCCAAAATATCACCATCCAAGACTTGCTCAAGGGCGAAGCGCAATTTGACACAACGCTCTGGGAGAAACACCAAATCACCCTCGGTGCGGAGATTGTTTTTGAAAATCTCCAGTCTCAACGAATCACAGGTGCGAAACGTGGAATTCTAACCAACGCTCTCTTTATGCAGGATGAATTCCGTCCTATCTCTGCATTCGCATTCGTCATCGGTGGGCGTTTAGACAACCACTCCGAGTTCGGTACCCATTTCAGCCCAAAGTTGAGCACCATGTATCGGATAACCGACAATCTTCGGGTTCGCTTTTCCTATGGACAAGGGTTCCGCTCACCAGACTTCAAAAATCTCTATCTCGATTTTACCAATGTGACAGCCGGCTACCAAGTGTTGGGCAATCCGAACCTTCAACCCGAATCCTCACACAACTATAATCTTGGCGCAGAGTATCAGCTACTTGACGGTTTGCTTGGCAGAATCCATGTGTATCGTAATGACCTACACAATCTGATTGAAGCCGAGCGTATCGGACAGAGCGCGGCAGGCGGAAGCAAATTTGAATACCAAAACATCAGTAGGGCGTATACAGAGGGAGTTGATGTTGAAGCCGTTATCGGTAGTGTGGGTGGGTTCACTTCGACGCTCGGTTATGCTTACCTCCGGGGGGCAGATAAAGAGACCGGATTGGCATTGCTGAACCGTTCTACACACAGCGGCACACTTAAATTGGCGTATCTACATGCCAATAGCGATTTTCAGGTTGACTTACGCGGACGATACGCCAGTCCTTGGGGGTTCTTTGATGACGGCGACAAAGTGCTTGAGACTGAAGAATTGGCACCGGGTTATTGGGTCTGGAACCTTCGCGCTTCAAAAACTCTTTTTAAAATATTCAAAGCCTCAATCGGATGTAACAATATTTTTGACTTCAGAATTCCTACATTTTATACATTTATAGGGCGTTCATTTTATGGTGGACTCTCTTTAACCTATTGATATGAGAAAGGATACTAAGCATGACACGGCTCATGTACACAACCTTACTGTTCATCACCGTCAGCATCCCTGCTGTCTTTACAGCGTCTGCTGAACTTCATCAAAATACTCTCACGGTTGATGCAACCAACCGTGAAAACTGGGCTTATATCAATCTCACTGAAGGCGAAACGATTGATATAGCCGACGCGGCAACCTCAATGGCATGGGACCTCGGTTTTAAACGGACTGGGGTCATCGCCAATGGGGGTGTCAGCGGCCCCGGGAAAATTGGGGCATTGGCTTTGAAGGACATCTCTTTTGAAGATGTCCTCGAAGCCCCGGAAGGGGTGTACGTTTCGGACACCGAACAGATTGCGACATTCGCACGCGGCGGCGGTTGGTACACCTACACAGGACCACCGAACCATTGGGTTTTGCCAAATCCAAAAGTCTATATCTTACGGATTCCTGAAGACCCAAGGGCAGAACCTGAAGGTCCATATCATTACGCGAAAGTCCGGTTTATCGGTTACTACGAAAACAACGAAACCAAAGAAGGCTCCGGGTACATCAGTATAGAATATGTTTTACAGGATGATGGCACCCGTACCTTTGTCGAATCTGAACTCACAAGTGTTGATGCCCGAGGAAAGTTAACAACAACATGGGCATCCATTAAATTAAAGTAGTAGGCATGCGCCGTCATGCCGTAAACAAGTAGTAGGCATGCGCCGTCATGCCGTAAACAAGTAGTAGGCACGCGCTGCTGTGCCGTTGCTGTAAGGAGACTAAAAATGGGTTACAAAGCAGAATTTTTGTCGCAAGCCGAGGTATGCGCCATTTATCAATGTCTTGATGGACATATCCACCTGAAATATCGCACTTTAGACATCGCTATGGATCACTGCGATTTCCACCAAGTTGCCGAAGTCTTTGTTGAAGCATTGCGTGTTTTACAGAAGGTCAAAGAACCGGTAACCGAAGAGGTAGACCTGAAAAACATGGATACGCTTATGAAAGTTTAACCCAGAGTGTAAGAAAACCATCGATTTAACCTTCTAAAAGATAGGCACAGCATTTGTGCCGCTACTTGACAGGAGAATTATCATGAAAAACATCAGAGATTTTGTCAATCAACACGCCATTGCCTTTCTTATGCTTATACTCGGGATTGTTGTTCTTTTCAGTTTCGGCTGTGGTCCCGTTGGTGAAGAAGACGTTGAAAAGCTTCTTCAACCAGAGGAGACCATCGACACAACACCATCTGGGACCCCAGATACCGATACACAGGCACTGGTTGAAGACCCCGTCGGACTGGAAGCATTTACATTCACAATTGACGCGACGAACAGAGAGGCGTGGGCATACTTCTCTTTTGCTACCGGAAACGTTGTTGAAGTCGAAGATGCCGAAAATTCGGATGTATGGGATATCGGCTTTCAGCGAACAACGGTCAAACTGAACGGAGGTATCAGCGGGCCAGGAATGGGAAGTGTCGTTATGCTCACCGAGACAACTTTTGCGGCGGTAACCGAAGCACCGGCAGACGGGTACAAGGCGGATACAGAAGACACGTACGGCATCGTCACAGGAAGTGAAAACGGATGGTATATCTACACAGGGCCCCCAACGCACTGGGTACTCCCTTTGGAAGATCGAGTATTTGTGATAAAAGCCGCAGACGGAACATTCGCCAAAATCCGCTTTATCGGATATTACAAGGATAACGAGAACAAACAGGACAGCGGTTTCGTGACGTTTGAATACGTCCACCAACCCGATGGAAGTCCTAATTTCTAATGTGCGGTACTGCTTGAAGACCAAAATTTGTTATTAAAAATCTTATAGAGGTAGCCGCTAAGGATACCCCTATCCATCGTCTATACAGAACAACTGAACAACGCGTTCATGAGATGTTGGGCATGGAATACCCGTGCATCATAAATCTCCTAAAAAACTAAAACGGGTGCCATGTCCAACGACTCATTTCCATAACGGAGGAAACAATGCAGATCTTACGCTCAAACTTGTTCAAGGCGTGGATGTTAAGCGTTTCAATCTTTATATTTTTCGGCATTATGCTCTGTATTGCTGTCGCAGATCCAACTGAGGTCACAGATGCAAACGACAAAACTGTCGTTATCACCTCATCTGAACGTATCGTGAGTCTCAACGGCAGCACGACCGAAATCCTATTCGCACTCGGTGTTGGAGATAAAGTCGTCGGTTGCGATGCCTCATCATCATATCCGAAAGGTATCAAAGAAAAGTTGCCGAGCGTTGGATATCAATATGGACTCAATGCTGAAGGGATTCTCTCTCTAAATCCAACGTTGGTCATTGGGCGGGACGATGTGAGACCTCCACAAGTCGTACAACAACTCCGCATGGCGGGTGTAACGGTTCTATTGCTTAAAGAACCTCGCTCTTTTGAGGCTGCCAAGCAGCGGCTGCTAACAATCGGTAAGGCAGTCGGACACGAAGAAAAGGCTGAGGAATTGACGAAGGCTTTAGAGGCAGACATCAAGAAGTTGGAAACTAAACTCGCGGCACGAAAAGGGAAACCGAAACAGAAAGCACTCTTTCTCTATCTGCGCGGCACACAAACCACGCTGGTCTTAGGAACAAATACTGCCCCGGGGGCGATGTTTGATATTGTTGGGGCTGAAAATGCCGCAGAAAACATCAAAGGGAACAAACCGATGACGGCGGAAGCGGTGATCGCTGCCCAGCCCGATGTCTATGTACTGTTTACTACGGGTTTGGAATCCATCGGTGGTGTTGACGGACTACTCAAACTACCGGGCTTAGCACATACACCGGCGGGAAAAAACAAACGCGTTGTGACGCTGGATGGACAATATCTCTCTGGATTCGGCCCCCGTTGTGGACGCGCCGCACTTGACTTGTTCCAAGGCATCTACGAAAAGGATGGGCACTTTATTGCCACAGGCGAATGATCCTGCTATGTCGTTCTTTTAAGCAATATGCAAAAGCGAACGAAAATTCTGTTCATTCTGATCGGTTTACTTCCGATATCAATGTGCATCGCGGCGGGGGTAGGCGCGTATCAAATTCTACCGTGGCGTATCCCTGAGATTCTATTGTCCCAGAAGGATGGCTTCGCTGTCCTCGTCCACGTCCGTTTTCCGCGTGTCATTCTATCCGCTGTTGTTGGCGCAATGTTAGCAATCTCAGGCGCGACGCTACAAGGTATTTTTCGCAACCCACTCGCAGACCCCGGATTAATCGGTGTCACCGCAGGCGCAGGATTGGGCGCGACGCTCTGGATTGTCCTAATAGGTGGCGGCGCACTCGGTATATGGGGACTCCCTATCGCCGCTTTTGCATGTGGAATGCTCGTGACTATCAGTGTATGGAAGATCGCTGAGGGAGAGGGAAAAGTCAGCACATTAACGTTATTACTCGCAGGTATTGCCCTCAACAGTTTCGCTGGCGCAGGCATCGGGCTAATGACGTTCCTCGCTGACGATGAGCAGCTCCGCAGCCTAACTTTTTGGCTGCTCGGCGGATTTGGGGGCGCGACGTGGCCCGTTGTTTTTATAACACTCCCAATTGCAATTATAGGACTTCTGGTATTATCACGGCAAGCAGCTGCACTAAATGCAATGAGTCTCGGAGAGTCTGAAGCGTATCACCTCGGTGTTTCAACCGAAACGCTGAAAAGATGGTCAATTTTTGGGGTCGCGCTGACAGTCGGCGCAGCGGTCTCCGCTGCTGGGGGCATCGGTTTCGTTGGGCTTGTTGTTCCACATCTTCTCAGGCTCTTGGGTGGAGCGGATCATCGGTATGTCCTACCCGGTTCAGCAATCGGTGGCGCAATACTACTCGTCTCGGCGGACCTGTTCTCACGAACCGTTGTCGCGCCTGCCGAATTACCCGTTGGCATCGTCACTGCATTGATTGGCGGTCCTTTTTTCCTGTGGCTGCTACTCAGATTCAAACGTGAAGTTTTTTTATAGGAGAAGTTATCTGCTGTCAGCATAGCCCGGATTAGGGTACTTAACCTCTACGGCACCCAATAGGTGGACAAGTAATTATGGGTTTTACTATAACACTCACCAGAACCCTTTTTAACTGAAAACTGATAACTGACAACCGATAACTAAAAATACAATGATTGAATTGGAAGACATTGGTTACTGTATTGGCGGAAATTGGTTAGTCAAGGATATTAACGTTACAATTAAGGGCGGAATGTTATGCGGATTTGTCGGTCCCAACGGTGCTGGTAAATCCACACTCCTGCGTCTGATTTCAGGGGAACTCTTGCCAACGACTGGGGAAATCCGGCTCTTCGGTAAACCTATTCATAGTTATGAACCGAAGGAATTAGCACGCATCCGAGCCTATCTCCAACAAAAACGGGATATGAACTTCCCGTTTACCAGTTTGGAGATTGTCCTCTTCGGGCGGCACCCCTATCTCAACGGCACAAAAGAGACTGACAGGGATATCTCCATCGCCAAAGGGGCGCTCCAGCAAGTCGATGCCGATATATTCGAGGAACGGCTCTATCCAACACTGTCTGGTGGTGAAGCGAGTCGTGTTGACGTTGCACGGATCCTCACACAAGCCCCGGACCTATTTCTGTTAGATGAACCCACGAATCATCTTGATCCGAGATACCAAGTGCAAATACTCAACCTCTGCAAATCGATTTGTAGTCGAGGCAAAACCGTTATTACCGCAATTCACGACCTGAATCTTGCGTCAATGTATGCAGATCAACTATTGCTATTGAAAGATGGGGTTTCTGTGGCGTGCGGGCCCCCTGAAACCGTCCTGACCCTGGGGCTATTAGCAGAGAGTTATGGTATCCCGTTTGATATATTGCTGCATCCAGATGGCTATTCGTGGGTGATGCCGAGCTTGAGTGTTTTATAAGGGTTCATTCATACGTCAGAGGCGGAAAAGATTGAAACCCGTACCAAGGTGTGGTATACTAATGAATAGAACAATAATTCAATCTTAAACGCAATCATCTACGATAGGAGAAAACAATGGAAAACGGAAACAGAGACGCAATTATCAAGGAACTGACTCGTGCTTATTGGTTAGAGTTGGAAGCCACCATTAATTATTTGGCGATCTCCGTTGACTTGGACGGCATCCGCGCTGAGGAAATTAAAAAATCCTTGGCAGCAGATATCCAAACAGAAATTACACACGCACAAGAACTTGCCGCTCGCATCAAGGAAATCGAGGGGCGCGTACCGGGTTCGTTCGCCTTTAAACCGGAACAGGCATCACTTCAACCGCCTGAAGATTCAACGGATGTTGTGGCAACGATCCATGGGGTCATCGAAGCCGAAAACGCCGCGATTGAACAATACAACAAAATTATCCGCTTATGCGATGGGATAGACTACGTCACGCAAGACCTCTGCGTCAAACTCCTCGCCGATGAAGAAAAGCATCGTCGGGAGTTCAGAGGTTTCCTCAAAGAATACGAGAACGACTAATCCCATTAAAACGGGTGGAAGATAGTTTCTGAGAAAAACGAACAACGGGCATTATTGCCCGTTGTTTTTTTGTTGGTAGAATGTATGAAAATACCAGTGCCTGCGTCGAAAAGGAAAATTACTGCTTCTCAAGCACCATCTCTTCACCGGTATCAGTTATCAGGACGACTGTATTCCCCTGTTTCGTACAAGTGGATCGCGCAAACGGTTTGACGAAATCAGACCTGAAGTCCTCGTCATAATCTTGCTCTGCTTCCGCGAGTGCCCGATCAAATACGACCTGAAAAAAATCTTTCGGTTCAGTGGCTATATGCACCTCTGCTTCTTTTGTAAATATCGAGAGTGTCTGGCCATCGAAAGCGTAAGTCCCCGACCATGTGCCAGTCGTCTCAAGAGTGGCAGGCGGTATATCTGGGAAATCAATTACAGTTTTTTCCACAAGATCGCAAGTCCACGAATCATCAGCGGCAAAGGCGAAGTTAAGTTGTTTTACCGTGATTTCTGCTTCGCCGCCAACTGTAAAAGATTCGAGGTATTCTTTAGGCGTTTTACCGAAAATTGAAACAACCTCCCAAGAACCGTGCAATTCTGCATTTGCCAACGACGAAGCAGACGATTCAGCCGCGGATTCTTCAGCTTTTTCTTTCAGTAACTCTTCAGGTTTTTTCAAATCGTCACCGCAGCCGACCACGCCTAAAAACATCATACCAAAAAGTAGGACTGGGATAACAAAGTTTTTCAAGACCATTTTCCTCACAGTAATAGTATTGCGCCTGGTTTCTGCGCGTTCCGCTAATCTTCTTGTAGGAGCGAGCTGGGCTCGCGACCGCGAGATGTGGGTTTGCATTTTTCCAACAACGGACGCTTCTTGTAGGAGCGAGCTGTGCTCGCGACCTTTATAAGTTTATCTTTAGCGCGCCCCAGACCGTCGGCAACTTCTGCACAGGTTCCACATCAAGCCCGATTTCAAAATTTTGCCGGACTTCATCATACGTGAGAGGGCGGTTGTAGATACGGACCTCATCGATTATACCGGAAAAAAATCTTCTGCGCTGCCACGATTGTTTTTCGCGCCAAGATAGACAGGTTCTGTAAACGGGGCGAAAATGGCACCTGATACAAGAGGTTTACCAAAACGATACCGCCTACCGTCTATATGGATCATTTTTCTGCTTCGTTCGCCTCCGGCTGCGTCTACATAAGGTTCATATGCGTAAACAATGTGATGCCATTTCCCATCAAGGATCCGAACCGACTTTACAGACATAGTAGACCTGCATGAACCGTTTCCTGTTCGATACGTGGTATGAGAAAAGATGATATCTTCAATAACAACATTATCAAGAATAGTAAGCGGTTCCATGTTTACGATAAATTCCAGGCCCCAACCCATGCAATCTGCGTCAATGACTCTGAAAAGTGCCATATCGCCTTTTTTGAAACTCGGTTTGATCCAAGCTTCAAACGTCGCTGAACCCATCTGATTTCCAAAATCACCAAGATTTGTCAAATTCACATAATCGTCCAAACCATCAAATTCCAAAGCATCCTTCGTCCGTCCAGCAACAACCTTCGGATCCCCAACAATTGTCGCATCATTTTTGCCCCAGACATCTTTAACCGTGTTATCAGCAATGTCTTGTCGGTCAAACGTCCAATAACTCACAAGTCCATCTGTCACCACCTGCTCAGCATACCCGCTGTGGCAAAGCGAAGCAATAGCTAACACGGATATGAAAAGGTAGATTAACTTTTGCATAGTTGTCTCCTTAGTAGGTTATTCTCGTTGTGGTCAACGGCCAAATTTCACGGACTATCATTTTCTTCCTTTTGTTGTCTCGCGAAATCAACATGAACGCCCTTCTTTAGGAACACCGTCCACCGCTTTGGCGTTTTATCTCCGGCGATGTGATCAATCTGACCTGTTGCACGAATCAGAACGGTCTGCTCCTGCAGTAATGCCTTATTAATCTGAACCACCGTCTCATTTTCGCGCGGGTTTTCAACGAGTCCGACGATGCTTACAATTCTGTCGCTTGGCGCAGGGATCCGTGTCGATTGACTGGTGATGGCTACCATCCCGTTCGTCCCGTATAACGCACTTGGCTCGTTCCATTTCAAAACACGCGTCGCAGCGTGTTCCGCAACAGTCGCGCCTATAAGATCATCTTGATACCCTTCAATCGAGATCCAATCACCGACCTCCAGTTCCTGTTCTGCAGGTGTTAAATCCCAATCAACCTGTTTCGCATCTAACAGCGATAGTGCTTCAGCGTCTTCCTCGGTATCCACCGGTGCCTGCTCGGACGAGGCTTCCGACTCTGGTGCCGTAATCGCTTCTGTAGGTGCGGGTTGTTCGCCTTCCTGATCCGATGTTTCTATCGGTGCCGATACTTCATTTGCCGCATCGGATACAGATGCTACTTGTTCTGGTTCTTCCGCCAATTCCGCTTTATCTGGATTGAAAATATACAAGAAAGCCGTCGCCACGAAACCCAAAGCAGAGATACCTAACAAAACAAAAAACGTAAACTTAAATACCGTCTTCATAAGCCTCTCCTGCCGGTTAGATTCACTTGATGATGGTGAGGAGCATTATGTTAAGACTTACACATTCCTCTTAAAGTCCCCCTGGTAAGGGGGATTTAGGGGGTTTAAAGGGCGAAAATTACCGCTTTTTGTGTCTAAATGTCCGATATTTTTTCAACTTGTGTAAGTCCTATATGTAACGGATCTCGTGCAATTCAAACGTTATTTACTTTACCCAATAGAAATCGCCGCTGGAAGCCGGCCAATCAAGAACATACAAAATTTGAGATTTTGTCTCATATTTCTCGACTTCATTACGGACACTTGCCCAACGCTTCTGGACTTCATCCGTTTCAAGTTTGTTAAAGATTTCTGGGTTTTCGTATTCTGGTATAACTTCCTGCCAGCATGTCATTGCAAGGTTTTTCAGATTTTCGACCTTTTTTTCTCGAGGTGTGTGCATATCCCTAATCAGTTCGTCTATTTGGTGTATGATTTGCGGTACCGACATTTAGATCTCCTTGGTATTAACATCTTGCTGTAATGAATGTTCGTTGGTGAATGACTCTTCGCTGTACTGAGAAACCTGCTTTATTTAGAGCATTACTTATTGCAAGCTCACTAAATTGTCCCGTTGTAATAACAATTCGCTTTACTTGTAGGCTTTGGGCCTGCTTGATGAAGGCGTTTGGTTCGACAAATGCTCCTGTTGGAACTGGAACGAAAGGAACATTTGATGCTCGCAAAAATCGAACATGTGTCCCCAAAATATCTCTCAATTGCACTTCATTGACATTCGCGACGATTGTGTTTGGTCCATGATTCAAGTCCACATGTCTGAAATCCTGACGCTGGCTTCGAGGTGTGATAAAGTTGTCCAAGGGGCCGCCTACATTCACAACTTTTACTTCTGTGTGTTGGATATCTGTATCTACAATCACTGTTTACCTACTCCGTCCGCAACCTTGGATCCAGAGCATCACGGACAGCATCACCGAACAGATTCGCAGGCAGCACCAACCCAAACATAAAAGCAAACGCTGCAGTGAGATTCCACCACACAATCGGATCGCGCGCAAGTTCCAAACGCGCCGTGTTAATCATGTTCCCCCAACTTCCAGTCGTCGGGTCAACACCGATCTGGAGGTAGCTCAGCAACGCCTCCGTCAACACCAATCCACTAAATCGTAGGATAGCAGTAATCAGGACGATATGCATGAGATTCGGAATGATATGCTTGAGAATAATGAGTCCACGCCGCACACCGAAGGCTTCAGCGGCTTGGATATACTCCAATTCTCGGAGTTTCAAAGTTTCGCCGCGCAGGATACGACACAACCCCGTCCAACTGCTGATCCCCATAATAAGACAGAGATTGAATAAACCTTGTCCAAACAGGAGCATGAAAGCGACAATGAGTAGGATACTCGGAATCGAAGCAAGCGTAGCATAGATGTACTGAACGGCATCATCTACCCAACCACCGAAGTAGCCCGCAATCACACCAAAAAGCATGGCAAACGGCACAGCAATCAGGGTGGTAAACCCACCGATAATGAGACCGGTACGGACCCCCTTTAAAGCACGATAAAAGACATCGCTGCCGACCTTATCAGTACCCAAAAGATGTGTCCGCGGATGTTCAAGCGGTGGATAGTCCCGAATTGTTCGACCATCAGCGGTCTGAACGTTGGTCTTAGCATATAGGCGGGTCGCTAAAGGCGCGGAATAGGTTTTCTCGGTCCGTTCGCGAAGCGGCGTGCAAAGCCTATCAAGCAGGCTCAAACTTCTCGGTTTGTAAACGACGGCACCGTTCTCGTTTCGGGTAAGCACTTGATCCGTCTGACGTATCAATGGGTCGCGCCACTGGATACTATCCAATACGCCGATGAGGAGATACCCCAAGAGGATGAACAGACAAACCATGGCAAGACGGTTGCCACGTATCTGTCGCGCGGCATTCCGCCAATGCTCTTGCCGCGCGGCGTATCGCAGAAGCCACCCCGCAGCGACAAGGCATGCAATAACGATTATATTCTGATACGCATCGGAATACCAGACCCAACTCAGCCGGTCACCAATTCCGATGCCTTCAGTATCCACTCCGAATAAAAAAATAGGCATATTATATCAGTTGTCAGTTGTCAGTTGTCAGTTAAGACCTTGTGGTGTTTACTTTTCCTGCGACTGCCACAAAAAACCTCTTTAAACTGGTTACTGGTTACTGGTTACTGGTCAAGATTTTTCGCAGAAAAATCGTACTGATAACTATTCCTGATACACGGCTTCACGCGTGTGAAATCCATCTTTAATGACAACTTCATCGAGATTCGCTTTGTCAACTTGGATGGGTGTAAGCAAAATGGATGGAACGTCAATTTTACCGTTATTCACTGTCTGTGTGGCTTCAGCGAGCGTTTCACCTTTTGCGAGTGCGACAGCCGCTTGTGCCGCCTTTGTTGCAATAAGGTGAATCGGTTTATAGACCGTCATCGTTTGTGTGCCTTTAACGATCCGTTGACACGCCGCAAGCTCGGCATCCTGTCCTGAAACGATTACACGCCCCGCCAGATTCTGTCCTGCGAGTGCTTGAATAACACCACCTGCCGTGCCATCGTTAGACGCAACCACAGCATCGACCCTATTGTTCGTCTGTGTCAACACCTGTTCCGCCTTCTTCAGCGCATCACGCGGATCCCAATTGACTGCCCAATGTTTGCCTTCTGCTACCAATCGGATGTCGCCACCGTCAATCGCGGTTTGCAAAGCGCGCATCTGCCCTTTCCGTAGAAGTTGCGCGTTATTATCCGTTGGCGCACCACCGAGGAGGAAATAATTACCTTTCGGTTTTTGACGCAGCAGATATTCGGCTTGCAGATACCCAACCTGCTCGTTGTCAAAGGAGATATAGAGGTCGGGTGAACTCTCGCGAATCAACCGGTCATAAGCGACCACTTTGATCCCTTCTGCATGCGCAGCTTGAACGATTTGAGCGGCAGCGACGCTATCCTTCGGAATAACAACGAGGACATCCACGCCCTGCGTGATCATGTTCTCTGCTTGCTCATTTTGCCGCCGTTCATCGCCATCGGCAGATTGGACGATAACTTCGGCACCCAGTTTTTCCGCTTCAGCCGTGAAAATATCACGATCCTTCTGCCACCGTTCTACACGCAACGAATCCATGGACAAACCGATTTTAATCTTCTCAGCAGTAGTATCGCCTGCCTCTTCATTTTTCTTCGGCGCACTCGGATCCGCGCATCCGAATAACATGACGAGACACACTGTCAAAACGCAGAAAATGGGGAGCAATTTCAGATAAACCTTGCTATTAATAGTCGAGCGGTACTTCATATAACACTCCTTTCAAGATTTACTCTTGTTTTTCAGGGGTATCCGTTTCGGAAGCGGGGAGTTCAGGAGTCGTCTCGCTAACGACATCACCAATTTTCAGAGGCTCTGCTATTTCAACGACGCGAAAAATGGAGACCTTACCCGTCAGGATCTCGGAGACCGCCAAGGTCCCAATTTGTTTCGGTACGTATGTCAGAATTTCACCCGTATCTATATCTCGAACCGGCTTGCCCTTGGTAGAGACAGTAAATTCTTGGTTGATCGCTATCCCCTTATCGGAACCGATATTGACGTAGATCATATCCGGGTTTTCATTATCGAGATACGTAATCTTCCCTTTGACCGGTCCATCCGTTAGCGTTGAAACTGTTTGCGCGCCTTTTTCGGAGGCCGCGGGTTGCGGTTCCCAACGGGTAATGAAGTTCGGTCCAATGTTATCTCGGAGTGCCAAAACCACTTTGATCAGTGCTTCATTTGTCACCATGCCGAAAAGTGTTCTATCGTATTCAGCACTCGCAAACTGGATTTCATTCAGTTCTGTCGGCTTAACAATTGGGCGCGGGTTCTTTCGCTGCTTCTCCGATGTCTGACCAAACGAAAGATTCGTCCCTTCTTCTGTCACGCTTGCTTCAAGAGAGGCAAATCTCGTGCCAGCGTACGAGTGATCACGGGTAGCGGAAATCCGAGGCTCAGCAACCGAATCGCCCGACGCATTGTAAAATTTCATATTCAGTTGGATCGTTACACGGTGCAGCGACCCGCGCAGGATGACCGGCGCCGTGTAACTGGCTGTGCCTTGCCGTGCTTCGCGGCCCCCTTCGCGCAGCGTCCGAGAAGCGTTCGTGCGGAGCCGTTCCTGATTAAACTTTCGGATATTACCTAACACAATTACATCAGCATTGAGATGTTTCGCAAGCGTGGCGCGCTGCGCCTGATCTAATTTTTTCAAACTATGTCGCGAGAGCGTCATAAGTGCCATAGCATCTAAAAGTTCGTCTTTCGGAATCGGTTCATACACGTTCGTTTCCACTAACTTCCGGTTGAGTATTTTGGCAAAGCCTGCCTCCAAGTCCCAGCGTTTTTTTGTGCTAAAAATATTGCCGATAAAACTTGGTATACAACCGCATCCCGTCGGAGAATCAAAGCGGCTGTTGTCCTCAAAATAGAGCACCGCAACCCGTTTTTTCGGTGCTGCTTCGCTAACGGCAGCAGTACTAATGATAAAACCTAAACTGAATCCTACCAGCAATAGATATGAGAAGAAGCGTTTCACTGTATTTTTGCCTCCTTTTCGTTTACTCACCTTCACGGTTATAGTCTAACAATTGTTTGAACATTTATCAAGGAAATTTAACTGCAAAGTAGTAGGCACGCTCCGCGTGCCGTAACATCCGAAAACTTGTCTCTCTACAAAAGACTTGAAATGTCTCAAAACATTTGGTATCATTTCTATGAGTTAATGCGCACCATCTACAAGCCAAAACTGGCTATACAATATACAAACGAAAAAGGAAATTCTATGTTTACAATGAATAAATTCGTGTCCCGCGTCTTATTACATATAACCCAAGTTGCTACTCTCAGGTTTTGGACGTTTCAAAGAGGACTTTCAGGCACTTTCCTCACCCCAGAGGGGTGCTATGTCTATAGAAAACGGTATGTTCAAACAGTCGCACCCCAGAGGGGTGCTATGTCTGTAAATAGGTGGCGACTCGTGTTACATATATCTATATGCCTTGTACTGATTGCATCCGTTGTTTTCTGTGGTTGTAGCGATAAACAATCGGCTGAAAAACCGAAAACAGATAACACGGCTTCTCAGGAAAAGGAATGGCTCTCAATTCTCGGAGGCACCATCGGTGGTAGTTTTTCGCAGTTCGCCGGAGGCGTGCGTCAAGTCGTCACGAAACACGAACCACATCTGAAAATATCTGTTGACGGCTCCGCAGGTTCTGTCGAAAATACGCGGCGTGTCAACGAAGACCCGGAAGCCCTCGGTGTCGTTTTTGCCGCTGAAAGTTATCTCGGCTATCACGGCAAAGATATTTTCGCAGAAGAGGGACCCAAAACCAATATCCGCGTGGTAACCCTGCTCTTTGTCGCCTATGACCAGTTCTCAACCTTAGCGAACAGTGATGTTCATCAGTTTGAGGACATCGTTGGCAGGAAAATCGCCGTAGGCGCGAGCGGCTCCGGCACCGCACAGACGTTGGAGCGGTTATCGAAATTGGCGGGTATCTGGGGCGAGTTCACACCGATTTACAAGGGCGGCACTGCAGCCGCCGAGGCACTTCAAAACGGACAAGTCGATGGATTCCAGTGGCTTGTCAGTGTGCCAAATAGTGCCGTCATTGAGTTGACAACGATTAAATCCATCCGGATGTTGGACCTTGACACACCTGCTAAGAAGTACGGTTTCTACGAGAAATACCCGTTCTACCTCTCTGGCTCTTTGCCTGAAGGCGCGTATGAAGGCAAAGTTAAACCTGTAAAAACTATTTTGATGCCAACGCTACTCATCGCACACAAGGATGTCAGCGAGAAGACGATCTATACCATCCTAAAACACGTTTACGCACCGGAAGGGCATCAGGCAATGCTGCTCGTAAACCAAGCAGCAGCAGATATGACAATAGAAAACGGATCAAAGGCGTTTGTAATTCCATTACATCGCGGGGCATACAAATTTTGGAGCGAACAAGGCATCGAAATCCCAACCCACGCAATGCCCGTGGATTAATTGTTCTCAAGTTTTAATCTACATGGAACCTCGCTTATTGACAACTGATTGCTGATAACCGACTGCTGATGGCTGACGACTAACAAAAATTTGACAAATGCCATCTTTCATGATATAATATTATGCGGTTGTGTTTGCAATTATACACATGCTATTGAGAGCAGTGCATGCGAACAAGAGACTACAAAAAGTTTGGTTATTAGTAAAGGGATAGGAAATCATGGTACTGAAAACGAAAACCTATTTTCCGAAAACGGGTAAAGACATTAAATGGTATGTGGTAGACGCGGAGGGGCAGGTACTCGGGCGTTTAGCATCCGGCATCGCACAAGTACTGCGCGGAAAAAATGACCCGCGGTTTACGCCCCACGCCGATTTAGGTTTTCGCGTTGCTGTTGTGAATGCAGAGAAGGTACACGTCACGGGAAACAAGCGTGAGCAGAAAACCTATTTTAGGCATAGCGGCTACCCGGGTGGTGATAAATACCGAACCTTCAATGAGCAGATGAAACTCAAGCCAGAGGCGATTATCATGGATGCCGTCAAGGGCATGCTCCCCAAGAATAGCCTCGGCAGGCAATTAATGAAGGGACTCAAAGTTTACACTGGACCGTCTCACCCGCATCAAGCACAGGAACCGGAAGTCTTAACGTTTTAATTCAGTTGAGGTGCCGCCTTCGCAGAGCGTGCCTACAACCTACCTCATAAATGGTAGGAGGGGTTTGTAACCCCGATTGACTACCTCATAAATGGTAGGAGGGGTTTGTAACCCCGATTGATTTTGGAGAGTATGAGCAGTATGGCTATTGAACAATTCTGGGGAACCGGTCGACGTAAAACCTCAGTGGCGCGGGTCCGTATTATCCCCGGTGGTGAAGCTGGGATTATCGTCAATAAGAAACCGATTCAGGAATACTTCCAACGTGCCGACCACTGGCAGGCAGCGCAACGCCCGATCGAGCATGTTGAGAAAAGCGGTGAGTTTGCTGTACTCGTCAACGTCAAAGGTGGCGGGCATACCGGGCAGGCTGGCGCGATTTCACACGGACTCGCACGCGCACTCGTTAAAGCTGATGAATCCTTGAAGTCTTCCCTGAAAAAAGCAGGGTTTTTGACTCGCGATCCGAGAATGGTCGAGCGGAAGAAATACGGGCAAAAAGGCGCACGCGCACGCTTTCAATTCTCTAAGCGTTAGAATTGTCGGCTCCCTCGCACATTTCACCGTTGGGCGGATATTGAAACCCACCAACAGCGTTCCCCCTAATCACGGATTTTATCATAACGTAAAAGGCACGCGGAACGCGTAGCACGAACGCGGCCGAATACCGCGTCTACACGTCTTTGTGAGTAGCAAGAGGTTTTGTATGTCAAACATTGTCATCTTAGGTGCACAGTGGGGCGATGAGAGTAAAGGTAAACTGACCGATGTCTTTGCCGGAGATGCGGATGTCGTCGCACGCTATCAGGGCGGCGATAATGCTGGGCATACCATCGTTCTCGGTGATCAGACCTTTATTCTTCATCTCATCCCATCGGGTATCCTCAGACCCGACACCGTGAACGTTATCGGCAACGGAGTCGTCATCAATCTGGAGACGCTCTTCGGTGAAATTGACCGGTTGCAGGCACAGGGTATTGAGGTCAGCAGTGATAACTTGAAAATCAGCGACCGCGCCCACCTTATTCTCCCCTACCATAAGGCGGTTGAGCAGTGGGAACAGATGGGAAGTGCTACCAAAATCGGCACCACCTCGCGCGGTATTGGACCCACCTACTCCGATAAGATGAACCGACATGCTGGCATTCGCGTCGGCGATCTCCTTGAGTTTGACCAGTTCCAAAAGAAATTGGATTACAACCTCGAAACCAAAGCCGAAGCACTCCAGATAGGCGGCCCCGATCGACACGTCCTTCTCGAAACCTACTACGCCTACGCACAGCGGATTACGCCTTATGTGACCGATACCGTCGCATTCATGCATGAGGCACTTGCGACTGAAAAACGGATTCTCTTTGAAGGCGCACAGGGAACAATGCTGGATATAGATTTTGGAACATATCCCTACGTCACATCCTCTAACTGCACCGCAGGTGCCGTTTGTACCGGACTCGGCATCGGACCCAAAGCGATTCAAGAGGTGTTGGGGGTCTCCAAAGCCTACGTAACGCGCGTCGGCGGTGGACCCTTCCCTACGGAGATGCCACCCGACTTGGACGAAGAGATTCGGCAAATCGGAAAAGAATACGGTGCTACGACGCAACGTCCCAGACGCTGCGGGTGGCTTGATCTCGTCGCACTCCGATATGCAACGCAAATTAACGGACTCACCGCTATCGCAATGACGAAACTCGATGTATTTGATACACTCACCGATTTGCAGGTTTGTGTCGCTTACCGCTATAAAGGACAAGAAACCACCCGTTTCCCGAGTAGCCTACAAGTGTTAGAAGAGTGCGAACCGGTCTATGAAACGCTGCCCGGATGGGAACAACCTTTAACCGAAGCACGCACCGCAGCGGATATTCCGCAACGCACCAAAGACTATGTCGCTTATGTCTCCGATTACCTCAACGTCCCGATCCCGATTATCTCTATTGGACCCGATAGAGATCAAATTGTACAGTTAGGACAACCCCTCTGGTAACTGATAAATTTTGTAAAATAGGTTGAATAGTCTTGTAGGTTGGGTTGAACGGATTCCATCAAGACCCTTGAAACTTAAAGAGCATACACCAATCTCCTTATGATCTACATTAAAGAGAGATTGAGTGAAACCCAACGCCTTCTACTAAAAAATTTTCGTTTTAATTTGACATCCACCTAAAAGTATGGTATCATTAAAATTTGTGATGACTCCGAGCCGTTAGCTCAGCTGGTAGAGCATCTGACTTTTAATCAGGTGGTCACAGGTTCGATCCCTGTACGGCTCACATTCTGTTGCCCCCGTCGTCTAGCCTGGCCAAGGACACCGCCCTTTCACGGCGGCGACACGAGTTCAAATCTCGTCGGGGGTATTCTAACGCAAAATAGAGCAAGCAAAAAAGACAAGCCCCGGTTTTCGCGGGGCTTGTCTTTTATCTTTTTAAAGTCTCCCTGATAAGGGGGATTTAGGGGGTTAAATCTATGTTCAATTTGCGTAAGTCCTGTCCTTTTTCTTACTCGAAATACGCTGCGTTAATGTCTATGAAATCTTCCCACTCTTCAGGGACTTCATCCTCTATAAAGATCGCCTCAACCGGGCATTCCGGTTCACATATACCACAATCGATGCACTCTTCAGGATCAATGTAGAGTTGGTTAACTTCCGCAAATTCATCGGCTGCACCTGTCGGATGCGGATGAATACAATCCACCGGACAGACATCAACACACGCGCTGTCTTTTACGTCGATGCAGGGTTCACAAATTACGTACGTCATTTTTTCTCCTTTTTGTGTTTTGATCGGATAGGCAGCGTGTCCTAAGTTCCAAGTCGTGTGTATCGGGGGGCATGCCAATCCATTACTTTATGATTTGCACACTCGGGCCGTAGGGGCTGGGTCGCCCAGTCCTACGAGCGGGCAATACTATCGTGTGAGCGGGCAATACTATCGTGGAGTGTAAACTTATTTGCGGACTTTACTCTAAAACGGCAGGGCAGTCGTCACGTCGGCAGATGTCCAATGAATCTCAGGGTTCAGCGCATCGTTTGAATACCTATGACCACCTTGGACATAGCGGATGCCTACCATGTTTTCTAATCGGTAAGTGAGCTCCTTCGCCTCTGCGATAGCCACCTCGTCGTCTGCGTTCTTCTGTAGTTCAAAGCCTTTGTGAAGCAATTTCACGTGTAATCCATATCCTGCTAAGGCAGCTGCGAGGCGATTCGCCAGCGCCTGAAACTGTGAGAACTCGAGGTCAGTACGATCTTCCTGCCATAGATTAAAACCGCTATGGCGTACGGGGACATCTAAGCCCTCCTGTTCCAACAATGTTTCCAGGTGTATCATATCGTCGTAGCGATAGTCCACCCCTTCATCCGCGAGGATTTCCAGTCGAAAACCCCAATCAACAACGTTCAGAGGGAGTGATTGTTCCGCCACTAATGACTTTAGAATTTCCTTGATTTCCGGGGCACGGTTCGTCTCTAAGGCGAGTCGAGTCGTTGCTTCATCCCTCTCAGAGGCTGATCTACCTACGTAGATACCGTAACTTAGATTGTATTCATTCATCCATTGCTCTACGACTCGCTCTATCCTCGACTGCGTTGAACGGTCCGACTTCTCACTAACCACTAATGGACCTTTATCGGAAGCAATAAGAGGCAGTTTGAGTTCAGCAATTAAAGCGTCTAATAGTTCTTTGACATCATTTGGACGCATGAGTTTTCTCCTTTCTCTAAATCAAATTTTTTGTCCGTTTTGCAATTTAACGCCGCGGAAAACGCCACAGAGAGACGCAAATACTTGCACTCGTCCAACTCGTATCCGAGGCTTTTTCAGGGTTCGCATATTCATAAGCATTCAGCACATAATTAATCCCAAAGGTTGTATCTATCTGTTCAGCAAGTTTTTTCACTGTTGAAAGCGGTATTTCAGTTTCCGCATCTTTTTCGAGTTGGAAGCCTCGATGGAACATTTTTGCCTTGACCCCCTTCTCTTTGAGTAATACCTCAAATCGGTTTACAACCTTCTCAAGTTGCGGGAGTTGGACCTCAGTACCTGTTCTTTTTCCTAACCGAAAGCCGCCGTGGAGGATTTTAACTGGGTACTGCGTCGGGTCATCCACTGCAAATGTAATCAACCGGAAACCCCCGTCCCTGAAACGGATCGGTAGCGACTGTTCCGCTATGATAGATTCAATAAATGCTTCTATCGCTAAGAAGTCCAGCAATTCTTTCGCAGGTGAAGACGCATCGGTTTTCGTATAGAATTCCATAATATCGGGGCGGCCAGGCGGAAGCACATGGATTTTACCGTCCTTGTTCCATTGGTTAATAACATCCTTAATACGCGCCTCTGTCGTAGAATACTTTGCCTCTAAATCTTGCAAGGATGCCATATCTACTATGTCAATTGGAAAACTTTCCTCCACAAGTAATCGCTTCAGCAGTTCCTTGACATCCGTCGGTGTCATGTTGGATTCTCCTTTTGTGAATTAAGAATGCAAATCCGTAGAAAAGGTTACATATAAAAATCAAATTTTTTCGATATTTTATGACGGCTAACTTTTATCACCGAGTATATGATTGAATTCGTCCGGATACTCCGATTTCATCCAAGCAACTAACTTCTGTTTTGCCCGATGCAACCGCACCTTTGTCGCCGATGAACTAATGTCTAATGTTTTCGCGATTTCTTCAAGCGTCATGTTATCAAGTCTTAATTCAAACGCCCTACGCTCTGACTCCGGCAGCCGCTGCGCCAACATACGGACGATTTCTAATTGCTCTTCGGCAATTATTGACGCTATAGGCGAGCGGTGCGCAGGTGCTATTGTGTAGGTTTCAAAGATTTCATCAACTGGATCCGTCTCAACGCTTCTCCGACTCTCTCGGATGTGTGTGGCAATGAGTTGTTTCGCGATGCTAAACATCCAACTTGAAAACTTTTTACGATCCCGCAGGGTTCCGAGGTGTTTGTGCACTCTGATAAACGTCTCTTGCATCAGATCTTGCGCGGTTTCCCAGCTCCCAACGCGTCTGTAGAAAAAATTCAGAAGCGACATCTCATAGCGGTGATAGAGGATTTCAAAAGCATCCGCATTCTCATCGTCTAAACTTTGATACACCAATTCTTCGTCGCGTGACTCATCCATTGCCATTACATCCTCTGTTGAGGTCAACACTGTCAGAAGGGTTTGTAACCCCGATTTTGGAACTTCATCATAAGTTAAGAATGCAAATCCCAAAAAAAGGTTACATCAAAAAAGGAACCATGCTGTAATTTGCTATTAAGATAACGCGCGCCTATACGAGGGGACTCTTTACCGACAACTGATAACTGATAACTGACAACTAATTACCATTTTTCCCCATTTCATGCTACAATTGTTCATCAAACCCTTCAAGCGAATATATTGTATGAATAATACTATCTATTTGATTTTGCTACTGCTCTTTTTTACTACCGCCGTTGGCATCTGCCAAACACCAGACGGCGCATCCCTCCACGGCACATGCGTTGATGCCGAAAACGGGCAACCGATTCCCGATGTCCTTGTCCGTGCCGATGCTGAAAAGATCGCAAGTGTCTATCCCGACCGAGATTTTGAGCACGCAACAGCAACCCGTGCTAATGGCACTTTTTCACTAACGATCCCGAATGACCCACAGACCTACTACGCCTTCTCACTCATGGCACTTCATCCGAAGTATCAGGCGAAACGCTTGCGGCAGGAGATGTCCCCCGGAAAAAGGAAATATGATTTAGGAAAAATCGCACTGAAACACACGTTATCCCTGAAAGGCAGTATTTCTGGAGAAAAGAATCTCGCTGGACTTATCGTGAACCTAAAAATGCACGCCAAGTCGGCGGACTTCTTTCGTGCCGCCGCACCAATTGAACACGGAGCGAAAACTGACACCACGGGCAATTTCCACTTCGCTGAACTCTATCCGATTGCGTACACCTTGACAATTTCCCGAAACGATGTTATTATAGCCTACGTAGAATCTATTAACCCAGAAAAACAAGCAGAGGTTTCTATTCGCTTACCGAAACTGGAGACATTACGCGGGACAGTTGTTGACGGACGGGCACATCCGATAGCAAACGCGTTGATTTACGCAACGCGCCACGCCGAAACACCACACGGACACAGTGCTATTCTCGCAGCAGCGCAGACAGACGACGCTGGCAACTTTCAGATGCAAGTCGTAGAAACCAAATCGCAGTTTCTATCGCTTGAGATAAGCAAGAGGGGCTACTTTTCCAGAATCTACGAGAACGTGGATATCGAAAAGATGCCGTCGGTTGTTCGACTTGAAAAAGGAGTTACCGTTAAAGGACGCGTTATCCTGCCAGAGGCACTCCCCGCGGATGCACAGTTCACCGTAAGAGTGTTCCACGCCGATACACAGCCCCTGGATACACAGATCGAACCGAGCCTGAATCCGCTGGCGTTACATAAACCGCTCTTATCAAGATATTTTCCTGTAACAGAATCCGCTTTCCACATTGACGGACTGTTTGCAGAAGAATACACCCTCTATATCAGCGGAGACGGTATCTCGGCAACACGTATTGATGTGGACGCATCAACGAATCCTGAAGAGCTCCTTATCATAGCGGATCGACCCACTGCAACGCTGCAGGGTCAAGTGCTCTGGGCGGATACTGGCGAACCTGTCCGCAATGCTGTTGTTTCGCGGGCGTGGTATCCCTGGGAATTGCATCCGTCCGATATGTCAATGACACTGGATCGATTTGAGGTAGAGACAGACGCGCACGGCAAGTTTAAGTTCCGGAATCTTACCGAAACGCACTATCAACTACACATCCGTGCTGTTCGCGCGGTATTTGAGGATACCACAGAACGTTATCAACGGACGCGCATTCACAAACAGATCACAATTCCGGCTCCTAACACTGCATGCCGTATCTATCTGGGAAAACGAGACGGTACCCCTTTTGCAAAGTAGTAGGCACGCTCCGCGTGCCGTTCACTCTTTCTAAAGACCTTATGAAAACTAAAGACCTTATGAAAAACATCGCACACATTCTAATAGCAATCATAATCATTTGCGTCTTTTTTCTGCCACCGTGGCGCGCGGATGCCGTCCTTTGGGAAGACCATTTTGACCAAGAAGCAAAAGCGGATTGGCAGCACACCGGAAACGATTCCGTCTGGACGGTTGAGGACGGGTTTTTAAAGACAAAAATTCAAGCGCGAGAACAGTGGAGCATGATATTTGAACGCTACCAATTCATCGCTTACCCAGGCCCCTATAACGGCTTTACGATTACGCTCGAAACCGTCGGCGCAACGCATGCCAGATTCGGCATCGCTCTCGCAAAGCATTTCTATGATCCTGTGACTGAAATAGAAGAACACGGCTACTACCTCTTTTTCACAAACGATATGTATACATCAAGAGACGACAACCTATTCATCGAACCCGGACAGCGTTGGAATACCGACGAACTCCAACAGATGGAATTACACTTTAATGACGGCAGATTCCAACTCTCCGCTGATGGCGAATCCCGTATCGACTTTACCGACGCAAACTTCGATCACATTGATACCATCGCTTTTGTGCTTGCTGGATTTGTCACGGAAGACCTCAATGTCGGCACCGCATGGGTAGACACTTTTACAATTGACGGACTCGCAGTTTCACCCATACGAAAATTAGCAACAACATGGGCACATCTGAAAACCAGTTCTGACCGCTGATCGCTGACGGCTAATCACTATCTTACTGACAACTGATAACTATTAATAAATGCTCCGAAAAAATTTAGACCTCATCTTCAACGCACTTTTACTCATAACAGTCCTCGCCATCGGGTTTTGGAGCACTTACGCCAGAGCACGCTTGAATCCCGGTGAGCGCGCCCAACCCGCCAGTTCAGGTGCCTACTATAGAACCCCCGGTGTAAACGGAAAATGGTTCGGACCTGAGCTTAACTCCCTCACGCTCTGCGAAGGGGTCCATAACCTTTACAACAATAGAGGGCAATTTGACATCGTAGAAACCATTGAGAGTGCAGCGGTCTCCCGTTCAAGTATCCGAGGTGCCCTCCATTGGTACCGCGGACAGCAGTGGCGTTTTGCTACAGACGACACACCCTGGGGCACAAACTACTCCTACATTACCCTCCGCGACGATTTGGGATGGAGTGAAATTAGTGTCGGTGGCGGCACAACAGGCTACCCATGGAGCGGCGTTGAGCGACACTGGCGCGACGGCGATATTATCCACGCCCAAACCTTCGTCATCGGGTGGCGACGCTATGCACGCGGCGTGGAACGATGGGTCTGCCCGATGTATTACAAAGTCGGCGGATGGGAAGGTGAACCCCTTGAAGTTAACTGTAAAACCCTCAGAACTTGGTTCCCACCCGATTGGGACGTTTTGAAACAGAACGACGGAGACTTCGGACCCCCTGTCGAACGCAAACCCGGGGTCTTGAGCCGAAGAGGAAAGAAAACACAACGCTGGTACGACTGCATAAAAATCAATTAATCTGTGCATCACCAGGTCCGGTAGGTGCGCTTTGGAACAGGACTGACACCTTAAGCCATATAACGGGAACCTCGTCAACACATCGGTTCGTAGTAGGGCGATTCATCGCCCGTCGTAGTATGCGGGTTTGTAGTAGGGCGATTCATCGCCCGTCGCCCGATTGAGCCATCTTCGCTAGCGAGGTTTCCAATCTCGCTTAACCAAAATATCTTTCTATGCCACACAAAAACCTAAGCACCTTCATACTCCTCTACATATTCGTCAGCTGCACCCTCTCCGTATCCGCCGAGGTCTGGCACGACGATTTCGATACCGAAAACCCGCAAGCGTGGAACATCGTCGGAAACGATGCTGTCTGGAAAATAAACGACGGATTTCTACGCGCAGAGGTGAACCGCGATTGGAACGTGCAATACGAACTCTACCAATTCACCGCAATTCCAGCACCCTACAGAGATTTTGTAATCAAGATAACGGATTTCGGCGGCGACAAAACGCGTTTCGGGTTTTGTGTCGGACGGCATTTTGCCGATACACCCGGCGAAGATCCCTTCTTTTACGTCTTTTTCCCCGATGAAATCAGAGCACGCCGTTTTGATGGCAAAGGGAGCAGTCAACCCTTCCGATACCGACTCTCCAGAGAGCCACGCATCCGCTGGGAGACGGATGTCCTCACAGAGATGGAATTGTACTTTCATTCGGGATATTTTCTGCTGTTTGCGGACGGCGAATTCCGCACCGCATTCCAAGACGTGAACTTTGATAAAATTGAGATTCTCGGTTTTGTCATGGAAGGTCTTAATATCGCAAACCAGTGGGTCGGCGAGGCATGGGCAGATACCTTCACCATCTCCGGACTAAACGTCACCCCAGAAGTCAAATTAACCACAATGTGGAGCCAATTCAAGAGAAGATAATGGGTAGAAAGTATTTAGCGCGCGTCTCGATGCCACGCTGTCGGCGGATTATCTTGTAGGAGCGAGTTTTACTCGCGATTTCTCTCTGGTTGATCTTGTAGGAGCGAGTTTTACTCGCGATTGCTATATCTTGACTCAACGCTGAAGATCATTCAAGCACCTGAAATTCTCCATCCTTAACAACCAGAACAATCTGGTCATACAGGGCATCTCCGTCAGGGTTAAAAGAGAAGTCGCCTAAAATCGTGGAGAAATCCTTCGTCTCTGCAAGCGCGTCCCGAATGGCGGTCGAATCCGCCGATTGTGCTATCTTAATCGCATTGGCGAGAACATGGAGCGTCACATACGATTGTGCCGCCCACGGTTCAGGTTCAATACCGTATTTCGCCCGATAATTCTCAATAAAGGTTTGGTTTCCGGGGGCATCAGATGTAGTAGACCATCCGATAAAACCTATCGTCCCTTCAGCACCATCGCCCGCCTTTTGGACTTCATCCATGGTTAAATCAGGCGCAATTACGCGAAGCGTATCTGGAAAACCTACCTCGGATGTTTGTCCAACAATCTGCGCTATTTCTTGTGAGAGGGCGGAGATAAAGAGCGCATCCGGCTCCACCGCCATTATATTCATTAATTGCTGAGAAAAATCGGTATCGCCGGTTTTAAAGGTTTCCTGCGTGAGTATCTCAACCCCGTTTGCCGCAAGTACTGTCTCTAACACTTCGTTGCTACTTCTGGCGTAGACATCAATCTCATCATAGATCGTCGCGACTTTTTGATAGCCGAGTTTCTGCTGCGTCACCATTACCCCACTCGGAATGCTTATATTTGTGGCAAGGCTGGTGCGAAAAATAAAATTTCCAATCCCGCTCAAACCTGCAGCGGAGGAAACCGAACTGAAAGCGATGACCCGATTTTCCTGCGCAATTGGAGCAGCCGCTTTAAGGTGCGTCGAGATAGCAAGCCCGACTATAGCAGGGACACCTTGATCAACCAGATGTTGTACGGCTGCCTTCGCACCCTCCGGGGTGCTATGATCGTCCACAGTGATAAACGTGAGATTCACACCACCACGGCTGTTAATCTCTTCGCGTGCCAATTCAAAACCGCGTTGCATAGGAAACCCATACGGTTCGGCGTGCTGTCCTGTCAGTGCTACAACAACACCGATGGGAATCTCTTCGCTCATCATCTGAGGCATTTCGCCATTAGATACTACCGAGACGACTCTACCACAACTCAAAAGTCCGACAGTCAAAGCAATGCTTGCTAAAGCAAATGCGAATATTACGATTCTTTTCATTTTCATGTTTAATTTCTGCTTTCCTTTTTTTACTTTAAATCTGGTGACGGTTTCTGGTAACATATCCCAAGTTGCCGCCGAATAGGTTTTGGGTGTTTATAGTGGCACGCTTTCGTAGCATAGGCTGGTAGCCTGTGTCACGTTTTCGTAGCATAGGCTGTTAGCCTGTGTGCCTCTGTAGCATAAGAGACCGTTGGTTTCCTGCGGCACTTTCAAGGACGATGAGAGCACTAAGAATTGTTTGAGAATGCCCTCTTAATTCTGAAATCTACTATAAACACAGATTTTTTAATGAAAAGCATCTCTTCACACCCCGTAGGGGTGGTATGTCTATAGAAAATCGCGTCGTCAAACCCCGGCACTCCAGCGGAGTGCTATGTGAATAAAAAAGTGACAACTTGGGTGAAAATAATGAAATGATGAGATAGAAGACCCTCATAACACTGCTGTCCCATCCGCGTTTAGTTATAATAGGGTAGCACATAAGTCCGAAAAAAATATCAAAAAATCATGACGACTTTTTCCTTGACCAACAAAGATAAACGTAGTATCCTTAGTGAAAATCAATATCCATTTTACACCACAGCGTAGAATAAATATACCACAAAATCACAACTTGGTCCCTCTTTTCGGGGCTTATTTATATTTATGCTTGAAAAAGAATTTAGGAACGAAGACCCATCAGGCAAGATTATTGCCTTCATGTTGCTCATTGTTTCGCTCATAGGCGGCGGGGCATTCGCCGTTAAACTCGGTCTCCAAGGCATTCCACCCTTAAAAATGGCACTCTTTCGCTGTATATTGGGCGTTATTTTTGTTGGCGGCGCAGGGTTCTACTATGGGATGTCAATGCGGATGCGCTTCGAGGAATTCCGTCGGCTCCTCCTGATCGCCGCCCTTTACACCTTGCATACAATCACGCTGAACATCGGCACCCAACACACAACAGCCGCGCGTTCAACTATTTTTTTCAGTCTCTATCCGCTTTTTACAGTCTTGTTTGGACACTTTTGGCTTCCAAATGATCGACTTACTGTGACGAAAACACTCGGAATTATCGCGGCATTCGGTGGTGTTTTTCTCGCCATCATGCCAAATCTGCAAGGTGGGAGCGTCACAGGATACCTCATCGGCGATCTCATCGTCATTCTTAGCGCATGTTTCTTAGGGCTCCGCATCACACTCACAAAGGTGTTCGTTCCGGACATTTACCCGTACCGACTCCTCGTCTGGTTGTTGGCTTTAAACATTCCCTGCTTCTACATTCTCAGCCACATTTTTGAGCGTGAGCAATCCGTTGAATGGACGCTGGCAAGCACTGCTGGGCTCATCTATCAGGGCTGGATTATCACAGGGTTCTGCTTTTTAGGATTGACATGGACGCTCAGAAAATACAAGGCGAGTAAATTGGTCGTCTTTTCCTTCCTGATGCCCCTGTCCGGCGTTTTGTTTAGTCATCTATTTTTAGGTGATGAACTGACACTCGACTTGTTAGCAGGCACTGGATTGGTGGCAGTGGGCATCTATCTTGTGAATCGACAGCCTTAATCCGTCCATAAACCAATAGATACGAAGGAAGTTTTACATAATGACGCAAAAAAGAATCACGTCCCTCCTAATCCTTACCATTTTATGGGGCTACGGTACACAACACATCCCCTCTGCCGATGATACCCCTGACGGTATGATGCTAATACCTGCAGGCGAATTTGAAATGGGGAGCCACACCGGGAAAAACAATGAACGTCCAGTGCATACCGTCTATCTTGATGCCTTCTATATGGACATCTACGAGGTAACAAACGCACAATACAAAATTTTCGTCGATGCAAATCCGCAGTGGCAAAAAGATAACATTCCCGAGGAATATCACGATGGTGTATACCTCCGGCTCTGGGACGGGAACACCTATCCCGAAGGCAAAGCGGACCATCCGGCCATTTATGTCAGTTGGTACGCAGCGATGGCTTACGCAGAATGGGCAGGCAAACGGTTACCGACAGAGGCAGAATGGGAAAAAGCCGCACGCGGCGGCCTCGCTGGGGAGGCATATCCATGGGGCAATACTATTGATGCAACCCGCGCAAACCACGCACGGCATTTCAATGCCCCGATCGCTGTCGGGCAGTACCCACCCAACGGCTACGGCTTATACGATATGGCAGGAAATATCTCCGAATGGTGTCTTGATGAATACGATCCTGATTTCTATGCAACCTCCCCGCGAGAAAACCCAGTTTCTAATGGCACACGCCAAGAAGTTATTAATAGTTTCAAAGTCATCAAGAAGAAGAACCGCGTTTTAAGGGGCGGCTGCTGGAGCGATAACGGGTTATTCCTGCGGGTCGCCTACCGGGACTGGGGACCACAGAATTACACCAGCGTCTTCCGCGGATTCCGCTGTGTGAAGGATGTTCCTCTAAAGTAACCCAAGTTGCTACTGACAGATTTTGCACATTTCAGAAGGTTTTGAATCTCTTTCCACACCCCAGACAGGGGCATTTGGTTTTACATATTTACTTTATCTATGTAATTTTTTTCTCTTGTAGGAGCGAGCTGTGCTCGCGATAGGCTGTGCTCGCGATAAGTTAATCGCTCAAATTCTGTGAGACAAGCACCAAATCCAAAATATTAACAACACCGTCCGCATTCACATCCCCATCCGTATCCACCTCCCCAAGACGGGAAGCAACAAAGACAAGGTCTAATATATTGACAACGCCATCACCCGTTACATCATAAGGGGAAGCGCCAGGAACCAAATTGGAGCGTATCAAATTAAAAACAAGCTCTTGATCCGTCTCGACTTTAACAATCCCAACATTCGGTGCCAGCCATTGGTAAGAAGTAGAACGGCCTATCGACGTAGAGACAGTCCTTGAATCAAGCTGAACTTTAAGGCAGTTCTCAAATGACCCCGCGGGTGTTACCACATCTTCTACCGCAATAACTTCGTAAGTATAAGTAACTGAAACTCGACCCGTGAGTATAACCTCTGTTTCCAACATAAACTCCCACGAATCCCCAAGTGCTAATGACGCTGGGACAAAGAGGACAGGCGGCGATAATATGGCTGTTGCTGTACCGAATATTGAACCGAGTTCCGCAACAATTTTATGCAGTTTTACGCCCTCGTCATCAAAATGCACAAAATACGTTTCACCCGTAGTCTCGTCTGCACCTGCCGTTTCTGCTGTTCTTTTGAAGAGTGCGATCTCTTTGTCCGCAATACGTTCTTCTGAGCCTTCAATCGTATAAGTAACCCGTTCAGTCCCATCCTCAGTCTCCAACACCCAAATGTTCCCCAAATCCGTCGGATAATACGCCACAGTTTCTGCCATTGCAGCAATCGAGGCATAGAGGAATAAAAGCACCAACACCAGTCCAACGCGAACCCTTTTTACAAACACCAAATTATTTCTCCTTTTCATAAACCAGATAAAAACCAATTCCATTCATCATAGAAACCTTCAAAAGTGTAACATATAGAGGTCTCTGAAGTCAAAGAGAAATCAAAAATTCAATAGCTCTGATTTGGAAAAAATAACTGTCTCAGACCCAGACCCGGTAGGTTCGGTTTCCCAACCGAACCATAGGTGTCAATTTTAGAAAAATAACCCTCTCGACACGCAAAAACACCCTCGGCATCCAGACCGAGACGGTCGGTCTCCTAACGCTTTACACTTTTAATTTCTGAACTGTGATTTCTCTGATTGCTATGATACTCATGATAAGAAAACCCATCACAAGCAACTGAAAACTGAAAACCGAGTCCTGACGGCTCAGCAGTTTCCCAGGAACGCCATCTTTGTAGAAACTTCAACCCCACAATCAGCATCTTATTTTCTATCAGAGATCTTATCAGAAAAATCAGAAAAATCACAGAAATCACAGTTCAGACTTACTCTGCCGAGAATGGCACGAAAAATCCCTAAATTGACACTATGGTGTGGTTTGCAACCGCACAGGACTTAAAAAAGAGGATTCAAAATTTGAGACAATCCGATAATTTATTTAAAACTGAATGACCCTGTAGGAGAACAAAACGCCACTTGCATTCTTTCTACTGACTACTACGAACCCATCTGTTTGTAGTAGGGCAATTCTGCGGTGTACTCACCCCGGGGAATGCCCATAAGGCATTCATACCGTTGATTCATGCGAAGTGCATTATTGCCCGTTTTGTTACCGATCTATTTTCTTAATCTTCATCCAGTTTGTGTGGTATATGCGCAAACTCGGAAGTTTACGCTACAATATGCTTTTATCAAACTCACGTTAAGAACATATTATGCGAATTAACGCTTAGGATACATTTCACGTTGTTTTGTTGTCTTTTAGCGGTATCATTTGCGAGTTGTCCTCATTTCTGCCATTTTAAGCAAAAATATGAATAAGGACACACAATTCACCCACTATCATGTCTAATTTCTATTTTATGCAACCTTTCGTCCTAACATACGCGTTACAGTAATATGAAGCCTCTATTTTTGTTTCACATTACATGAAAGACAATTATTGCGGATTAGCCGCATTGTAAAAACGGTTAAATCATTAAGCAATATTAAATAATAAAGTATCAATTTTTCGATTTTTCCGCAGGCACCCCCGTAGCCCGACATTGATGGGAAATGTGCAAATTTAATATTGAAACTTGCTTAATGTCTATTAGCAATTAGCATTTCGTCTTGAAGATACTTGTCTTCGTCCGCGTGACCATCCGGACGAAGCTGACAAGAGATTCTATCTGAGTCTACCTTCATTGCGTCGGGAAGTCACCCATAGCAACTCAGAAGCTGCAGCGGTTTGCCGTCATTGTACAAGAAGAGGCTCTCACACGAAATGAGATGTAGGTCTGGCTGCACTGCTCTTATAGCGAGTCAGCAAAACCGGCGCATATCAGCCAGAAACACCGCATCCTGCCGCGCTTTGCGGAGAAGGGGATTATCAGAGACGGGCGCGTGTTTTGAAGCAATTATGATAATTGTCTGAACCATGATTTATAGGATTTAGGGATTTTCGGGAGTGTAGCCGTCATGACAACCACATATTTTCGGATTTACCAATAAAATTCACTTTTTTTCACATTTTTTTCATTTTATGCACGAAAAGGGGATAAAAAAATTGTCTTTAATATACAGTTCGGTGAAAGTTTAGATTTAACCCTTGATCGAAACCACAGGAGAACGAAACACCGTCAATTCGGTCGCGACGCGTCTTACGTTTGAATGTGAAAGATATAATGCCAGCGACAAAAGGCTAACTGCCGACAGGGGCCCCACTCGTTACTAGGGACGGGAAGCGCAGCGAACGCCCTGACACTGACAATCATACTTCGTTGACACACTTATGTGTCTGTGGTATAATGCTTTTATCAAAGGAGTTTTGAATTGCAATATATTCACTACACTGGTACGGACAATTCAGGTTACAATTGCTATGAACCCAGCGATAGTCTATACAGTTTATTTGAGAATACGGTAATAACACCATTTAGAGAATCACTTCCAGAGGAAGCGAATAAATTTGAAGATTACAACAGCAATTCAGATTATATAAACGGGCTAAGGATAAGTGTTCTGAATCGAGGTTCGACAGATTTCGATGCCCCATCATCATGGCGCGGTAAGGATTATACACCAGAACATAAGGTGTTACTCAATGGTGTTTTTTATATGCCTATGCACCTCTATAGTTCTTATCATTTTTATAGAGGGCACAGACACGTAATCGAAAGTGAGAACGTAGTCTTTATCGACTTTGGTTGTGGACCATTAACTTCAGGTATTGCGTTTTGGACTGTAGCAGGACAGTGCAATATCACTTATATAGGTGTTGATATTTCGGAACACATGCTTAATAAGGCAGCGGAAATAAACACTGCGGGCCCCTTTGGCAATTCTGATGAGCCTTTTTACAAAAATTTTCACCTTGGACGTAACTTCAATAACTTGCCAGCGTATTTGAACAGTATTGAAAGAGGTAATCCTGAAGATACGCTGATACTATTTAACTTTAGTTACGTGCTTGCTTCTATGACATTCCGAGGAAATATCAATGCGTTAATCAACGCGCTCCTCAATATTGTTCAAGCGAACCTCGACTATAAAATTGCCATGATGTATCAGAATATCAGCGGCGGTGATAGAAATTGGAGGGAACTCAAAAATAGGATTATTAACGCTTTTCGCCATATTACTTTTATGGGTCAAAATGACACGGCAACCATGCGTGTAAAATATAAGCGGTTAATGCAAGGAACGCTGCACCCTTATGATGTGTCCTACGATTATTTTTATAACCGGTAACACCTCAAAGGAGATTGACCATGGCAGAACGAGCAGTACAATTAGAATTGTTTGATCGGGATATGCAAGCCCCTCAACCACAACCCAGTGAAAAAAAAGAGATATCGATGGAGATACCGGGGTTGCGGTGTATAAAAAACTATATCACAGCAGAGAGACATGATAAGTTATTAGCCCACGTTGACGAACAACTATGGCTTGACGACATTAAGCGACGCGTCCAGCATTACGGCTTTAAGTATGACTACAGGGCACGGAAGGTAAATTATGATATGCACATCGGTGAGTTGCCCGGATGGTTGGAAAAATTGAGCAAGGAACTGTATTGGGATAAGTACATGCCAGAAGTCGCGGATCAGGTGATTGTCAATGAATATCTGCCTGGGCAAGGGATTTCAGCGCATATTGATTGTGAACCGTGTTTCAAGGATACCATTGTTTCTTTAAGCTTGGGATCCAATTGTGTTATGAATTTCACAAATAAGTTAGATAAAGCAAAGCGTATCCCAGTCTGGCTCGAACCGAGAAGTCTTATTGTCATGGAAGGGGAAGCGAGGTATCAGTGGTTACACAGTATTCCAGCAAGGGGATGGGACGAATGGGAAGGTGAGAGGCATGGTAGGGAACGACGGGTATCACTAACATTTAGGAAAGTAATTATAGGAGACAGTTATTATGAATAACCCACACACGCGACTTCGAGTGACGATGCCCGGTGGAGAGGTAATTGAATGTCCCATAGCAGCGGATACTGTAGAAGAGGTTATTTTTACACTTGGTCCCGAGCGCGTCTTAAGTGTAGACCACGAGAATATGCTTATCTCGCGATTTCAGTTATCTGACAGTAGCCGAAATTATCGCAAGCGAGGGGAGTGGTACATATCACGTGATTGGCGAAACGAACGCAAAAAGGAACTCCTTGAGAGGATTGCCGAGCGTCTTGGTATTTCAACGATGAAAGTAGAGATTATTCCAAAATAGTGTTCCTCATTGACAATCTGTAGACAAGTAAACCTATGCTAGTGAGCGAAAGTGTTACTTACCTTGCGAGAGGTTTATCAGTTTTAACTATTTTAACCCAAGTTGCTACTAACAAATGTTGGTGTTTTGGCTTAAGAAACACCCAAGCAAGAACAGTATTTCAGCGGATTTCCAAAGCCTTTTTCAAGTCATTTCTTCACCCGGTAGGCAGTACAAGCCTTCCCCTTTTCTGATCGAGATTATCCAATACATACGAATACAATTACGTTAGATCAACTAATCTTGAGGTATAAAAAACAACCAGCGACACCCTACTCTGTCTCACGGGGTTTTGCGACACCTACCTCGGTCTCGCGTTTTTTTTCTTAAACATTTCTGATATGCTACAATACATACCAACAACTAACGGCAGTAATAACGTGAAATCTAATTTAACCATCCCCCAAACTACTAACTGCGTTTTATTTTAATACATATTTGTCTTTACCGGTTTGGATTGAAAGATTTGTCAAAAGATTTTCACAATAGGGTGATAACGGACAGACACAACAGCAGGTCTATTGGAAAGTGAGATCGATTTTCACTATTTCTCAACTATTTCTACTGTGATTTGGACACCTAGAAGTTGAGCAATTTCCTCAAGAGCACGTTTTTTACCACGAGTATCAGCATAATGATGTATGTAATACTGTCCATATTCAACTCTAAAATATTTTGGAGGATCGGTTCGTACGGTAGATGGGTGAACGCTCATTACCTTTTCTATTCCTAACTTTTCAAGTGTCTCAATGAATGTGGCTTTTGCATGGCGACGTTCAACCACTTCTCCATTAGGCATTGTAACGCGCAAACGTGTTGATTTCTTGCGTGGTGTTGGAGCGTTAGGTTGGACCGGTTGTTTCTCACGAGGATCTGGAGCGAGGGGTTGTACTAAGGGTAACTCTTCCTTTCTTAAAAAGGCGATCACTTGTTCATCGTCGGGACGATGTCCACACACGTTTTCAGTTTTTTCCACCACAACTTTGATCAGACCCTTGTCTGCTTCCTTTACCAAGGCGCGCCATGCTTCTGGTAAACCACTCTGAATCTTTTTTTGTCGGACACGGTTATTATAGTCATCTCTGATTGCATCAACCGCCTTATCTGAACAAATTGACTCGTAATTCAAGTATTTGCTAAGGCACTCGGCACTTTCCGCGCTGTCTCCTGTGATGAAATCTAACTCGCGGATCTTACGTTCCTCCCATGTTCCTTCTCCCGTTGGGTGAAAGAAACGCCATATCTGACCATCGGTGAGGACCGCGATTGGTACTCTTATGCGAGCATCATATCCAAACAATTGTTCCTCTGCCCCTTCAATGTTCCCAACTTGCTTGGCTTCAATGAAGACACGAGGTTTCTTCGATTGCGGATCCAGTAGGGCGTAGTCTACTTTCCCAGAACCTACAGTGTATTCAGGATAAGCAATTTGAGTTTCTTCAAGTGGCCAACCCAAGTTTCTGAGTAACGGATCCACAATTCCTTGGCGAACCGCCTGCTCATTTGGGTATTCTTTATTTTTTAACCTGTTACGTATATCGTCAATTTGTTCTTTTATCATAATTCTATCCTCTCAACCGAATCTACAAATGAGTCCTATATCAAACTTGTGTTAACATAACATATGGTGATCGCAAAGTCAAGCGGAAATGGGAATTCAGAAATATTTCATCTCTATTTTGAGGTTGGCAAACGCCGGTAATCCCAAAAGATCAATAATCCTGAAAATCTTCTAATCCAGTAAATCCTGATTCAGACAAATAGCACCCCGAACTAACAGAAAACCTCTTAAAATCAGCGTAATCCGCGTAATCTGTGTAATCCGCGATTCAGAGAAAAAATAAATTTGACTTCCCAAATCAAATATGTTATCATATATAAACAGGTTATCATACATAATGTAGCGAACACGCTCTGAAAAAACACGAGATGTAGACCACATAAATTAACAAACGTTAACCAACAAAATTAGCATTTTATGAACAACCTAAAAACGAACCGCATCCAACAAACGCCACCGAGCCAATGATACACTATATTTGAGGCACTTCAGGAAAGCATTGACAAAAATTAAAATTACCCAATTGTTCACAAAAATTACGGAAATCCAGAATTCAACAACGCCATCAACCCGTATGCTAACTAAGTTTATGCCCTTTACAGAAAATAAAAAAGAATCATGAACAATTTCATGAACATTAATGAACACAATGCCAAAGAATGCATCACGCACCGAATCGATGACCGCCACAAACCCGTGTCCCAAGTGGATTTATCATCCATGACATCATGAACACAAAAATTGAACAGTTCGCCAATGTTCATGAATGTTCATGAAATTCCGTGCCATGTTCACGAAATGTTCATAATTTACCGCTTAAAAACCCATTGTCTACGATGGTAAAATAAATTAACAAATAGTTAACTTATATCTGTGGAGGAAACTGTGCTAAAACGAAAAGACCTCAAATTCAGGCTCGCAAATCGACACAAAGAATTCGCTGTCATCCAGTTTGCGCAATTCATGAAACCCACCGATGTTGTCACCGCTGTCATGGAACAATTCAAAACCGAACTCGCCGCCGACATAGAAAAATACGGCGCAGGCGAAATCCGACGCTACCTCTCCCATAACTTCTGGACACTCAACCCTAAAAACGGAAAAATGCCCGAAAAATTCACGGAACTCTTTGAGACACACAAACAGTTATACCTCAACACCTACAACGATAGTTACCTCCGCCACCCGCGAAACGTCGTCAAGGAGCTGGATACCCTCTACGAAAAATGTACCCAACAACTTGAAAACGCCGAACCAGACAAGGCTCGCCAACTCATGCCGACAATGCTCAAAATTATCCAAACCGTCAGAAACACCATCGATGCAATCCCACTCGACGAACTCGAAAAGGAAGATGGCCTGTTTCAAACAATAAAAATTCTCACACACTTTGGCGGGGAAATTGAAAAACCCGACCCACTTGCCGAAGAAGATGAACAGAAACTCAGAGAACTCCTAAAAACAGAATCACCTTTTGAAGAAATCCGAAAATTTGTTGAATATCTAAGATGCAAAGATCAAGACGTTTTTCTCGTCCAACCCTCAAATCGAGATCCTAAAGAGGGACCAGACGTTATTAGAGGCAGACCCATTACAATTACATTCTTACCCTAACCACGATCAAAAGAGAATAGGTCATCAACGCTATAATAAAACCATGTCCAAACGCACAATCCTCACATACATCATCATCCCCACACTGCTAATTGCCGGGCTAATCATCTTTCTCCGAAATAACCCGCAGGAACCCACTCCCGAACTTCTGCTGGAACGACAACATATCAACTTCGGAACTCTCCCTGAATGGGACGGTCCCGTCACACGAACCGTGACAGCCCGAAATGTAGGCAAAAACACACTCCGCATCCAAAATGTTCACACAGGTTGTAGTTACGCAAAGATTACAGCACCCGAACAGATCCGACCCAATGAGGCAGCAGCCTTCCATATAGACATCAACCCAGAAATCCTGCCCGCTGACCAGACCTTGGCAACCGCCACCATTTTCACCGATAGCCTCAAAACCCCAAGCGTTTCTCTGACAATCGTCGCGGCTGCCAAACGGTTTGCAACCCTGAATCCTGATGTCTGCGATTTCGGAAATATCCGCCCAGAAACGACGCATCAAAAAGAACTCAAACTCATTGTGAACGCGCCACTCAACACATCAGACCTCCGTCTCTTACCATCAAACCATTCGAGATTAACATGGGAAATGACACCTGACCCTGACACAGACACATCATTTCTTGTTACCGTTCAACTCGCGCCGCGCAAAGACAGAGGTACCTTCTCATCGCTACTCACTGTGGCGTTCCCCAACGAACGGACGTTAACGCTCCCCGTCACTGCTAAAGTCATGGCACCCGTTACGGCACACCCACAAACCCTCTCCTATGGCGTGGCAGTGGCAGGCACACAGCCATCGTTAGAATTCACGCTCTCTGCTGAATCCCGTTTTGAGGTGCTGAAAGTTGAAACTCCTACCGTTTTGGAGGTTAGTATTATGAGCGACACCGGTAAACAGCACCAGAAAAGACTAAAAGTCGTATGGCATGTTCCAGACGCGCCAGAACCTTTGCGTGAGGAAATCCAAATCCTAACTACAGCAGACCCACTACCCATCCGCATCCCCGTCTACGGCTTCATCCAACTCGGAACTGCCAACTGAAAACTATTCTAATGATAATTCTCTTGTAACTGAAAACTGAAAACTGATGACTGATAACTATTCTAAACTGAAAACTGATAACTATTCTAAACTGGTAACTGGCAACTGGTAACTGGTAACTATTCTAAACTGATAACTATTCCCACTTGACAAAATCGTGTAAATTGTAGTATCATTAATACATAAGCACCCGTAAAAAAGCAGAAGAATCCTTCATGGAAAAACGATACTTCGATTTCAGGGATATTTTCCGAGTTATCCGTTACGGATTCAGTGGACGCAAGATCGCTGTTCATTTCATTGGACTCGTCATCGCGTATCTGATTTATGAACTTTTGGTATATCTCAGTCTTTTCGTTGAGGGTGGTGCTGCTGCTCAGGATTTTTGGAATACATACGCACTCCTACCCGTCACCCCTTTCAGTAACGCTGAACTCGCACAGATAACTGAGATCGCAATGTGGATAGGAGTGATAAGCTTCGCATGCATCTTCTTCCTATCAAGCACTGTGGCTTCCAAAATTACCATCGAACAGTTCCGCGGGGATTTCTTCTTTTCGGTCGGTGATGCCGTAACTTTTCTCAAAGGGCATTGGAAATCTGTTTTGGGCGCGTTCATCGGATTACTTCTCATCCAGATATTTCTCGCCCTCATACCCCTTAGCATTGCCGGACTCGGAAAGTTACCGGTCGTCGGAAAACCGTTTCTCATGGTCGCTTCACTTTTCATGCCGCTCGGATTCTTTCTCGGTGTGCTAATGGCATTAATCGCCGTGGTTTTTTCTGTCAGCCTGCTCTTTGTACCCGCTGTTGTCGCCACGACAGGTGCCGATACGTTTGAAACCATCTATCAGCAGTTTGCCATCGTTTGGAACAAATCGTGGCTCACAGTGTGTTATGAAGCGATGTTGTTGCTGATAAAACTCATCTTTGTACCGATCTGGGCGTTTTTTTGCCTCGCAGGCTTTTCAATCGTGATGCTGCCGATGTCTGTTCTACATACCGGGCAGATGGAGCACATCACGGCGTGTGCAAACCTATGGCTCGGTGGTGCTATCGAAAAGTTAGCAATGCTGCCATACGTTAACAGTTTGGGTGTCTTTAACATCGGCATGGCCATGAAAGAGCCATCTACTTTCATGACGACAGTGACGGCTATTTTTCTCACAACCACGCTGCTAATGGGGGCTGGACTGGTAATCGCACACCTATTTTCAATCGCTTCCGCCGGAAATACAGTGATTTATACGATTTTACGTAAGAAAATTGATGGACACAATTTGTTAGAGCCGTTTAACCCGGAACCGGCCGAAGGAACCCAATTTCTGAAAACTGAAAACTGATAACCCATAAACAGGATAGCAACTATGTTCCAAAAAGTGATAACAAAAGTCTTCGGTAGTAAAGAGGACCGGGATGTCAAAAAATTTCGTGACATCGTCGAAGCGGTCAACCAACGCGAGACGGACATCAAAAAACTCACTGATGCACAACTGCAATCCAAAACACCAGAATTTCGCCAAAAATTGGACGCAGGCGCATCGCTTGATGAACTCTTACCAGATGCATTCGCTATTGTCCGAGAAGCAGCAGTACGGACGTTGAAACAGCGTCATTACGATGTCCAAATTATGGGCGGTGCCGCACTCCATCAAGGCAGCATCGCAGAGATGCGGACGGGGGAAGGTAAAACGCTCACCTCAACGCTTGCCGTCTATCTCAACGCACTCACCGGAAAAGGCGTACATCTCGCCACCGTTAACGACTACCTCGCACGCCGCGACGCAGAGTGGATGGGCAAAATCTATAATTTCCTCGGACTCTCCGTCGGACTCACACTCAGTTTGATGCCCCATGAACAGAAAAGACTCGGATACAAATCAGACATCACCTACGGCGTACACAGCGAATTCGGGTTCGATTACCTCTGGGATAACAAAGCCCTTTCGTTTGACACCAAGGTGCAACGCGGGCACGTCTACGCCATCCTTGATGAAGTGGATAGCATTCTCGTTGACGAAGCACGGACACCGCTCATCATCTCAGAACCCTCCGGTAAACCCGCCGAACTCTATAGGCAAGTTAACAGCGTCGTCACGCATCTCCGAGCGGAAGAACACTTCCAGATTGACCAGCAAGGGAAATCGCGCGGCTCTGTAACCCTGACAGATGAAGGGGTCGAAGAAGTTGAACGCCGTCTCGGTGTCGGGAATCTCTACGAACATACCAATATCGCTATGGTGCATCACGTCAATCAGGCACTCACCGCACATCACCTCTACAAACGCGATGTCGATTATCTCGTCGAAAACGGCGAAGTGCTCCTCGTTGATGAATTCACCGGACGGAAACAAATTGGGAGACGGTTAAGTGAAGGACTCCACCAAGCCATTGAGGCGAAAGAGCGCGTTAAAGTCGTTCAGGAAAGCCAAACCGGTGCCAAGATTACCTACCAGAACTACTTTCGCATGTACGATAAACTCGCCGGTATGACAGGTACCGCCGCCACAGAGGCAAACGAATTCGCGCACATCTATGGGTTAGAGGTCGCCGTTATCCCTACCAACGAACCCATGATCCGAATGGACAACCCCGACCAGATTTATGCGACCGAAGATGCGAAATATGATGCCGTCTTGAACGACATCGTCGAACAGCACGAAAAAGGGCGCCCGATACTCGTCGGGACAGTCTCGATTGAAACCTCTGAGAAACTCAGTAAGATGCTCAGAACCAAACATCGGGACATCAAACACCAAGTTCTGAACGCCAAAGAACACGCACACGAAGCCGACATCATCGCACAAGCGGGGATCCCGGGGGCTGTAACGATTGCTACGAATATGGCAGGTCGCGGCGTAGACATCCTACTCGGCGGTAACCCTGAAGGCTTAGCGAAGGAGATGCTCCGCAAGCAGAAAACAAAAAAAGTAGAGGAAGTCCATCCAGAGTCCGAAGAATTCCTGGCAGCACTCGAAAAAGCAGAAGCAATTTGTGACGAAAATAAAGAAAAGGTCTTAGCCGCAGGCGGACTCCATATCGTCGGCACAGAACGCCACGAGTCGCGTCGTATTGATAATCAGCTCCGCGGACGTGCCGGGAGACAGGGCGACCCAGGCTCATCTCGGTTCTACCTCTCCCTTGAAGACGAATTGATGCGGAAATTTGGATCCGAACGTTTGCAAGGGTTAATGACACGGGTCGGCATGGAAGAAGAGGTACCCTTAGAGCACCCATGGGTTACCAAGTCCATTGAAAAAGCACAGACGCGTGTTGAGCAGATGCACTTTGAAATTCGGAAGAACCTCCTGAAGTTTGACGATGTCATGGATTCGCAACGTGATACGATCTATACCTTACGCGATACCGTCTTGGCATCGGCGACCGACATGTCAATATTGTCTGCAGGCGAAGATGCACCAGAAACGGACGCATCGGAATCCCCAGAAAACGGGAACATGCCGGAGGAGATGGGGCTTGCAGCACTCGCTGAAAAAGGTGGCAAAACACCGGCTACCCTCAAAACGACAATCTGGCAGATGATTGAGAGAGTCGTTGAAGATGCGATTGATGACAATCTACCGGAAAAGGGTGGAAACGCTCTCGAAGATCCGGGCAGGTATGAGCAATGGTTGACAAATAAGTTCCCCGTCAAACCGATCTGGAAAACGCCGTTGGCGCAAGCGGATGCGAACGATGTTGAGGAACAGACACTGGCGGTCCTCCGCGAGACTTATGAGCAACGCGAGACCGAACTCGGACCAGAGGTAATGCGCCTCCTTGAACGCCTACTCCTGCTCGATAGAATTGACGATCACTGGAAAGAACACCTCTATAATATTGACTACATCGAGGAAGGGATCCGGTTCGGGGCGGGATACGGTGGTAAAGATCCAATTGTCGTCTTCAAAAACGAGGCACTCGCTGTTTTTGAGAGTATGTATCAACACATTGAGGAAGAGGTCAGCGAATTTATCTTCAAATCTCGGGTCAATACCGAAGCACCGCGCCGTGTCCCCGGGCGACGCACAGGCAAACCGCGTAGACAGCCACCGAGACGTGCCAAAGCGGACAGTGCCACCTCAGCCAGCGATGATGCCGAATTCGCTTCGCAGCAGGCGATGGGAAACGTGCCGAAGGTCGGCAGAAACGCACCCTGTCCTTGCGGTAGCGGTAAAAAATACAAGCGATGCCACGGCGCATAGTTGTCAGTTTTCAGTACGATTTTTTCTCCGAAAAAATCTTTCAGTTTGCTTCGCAGTGAGAAAAAGAGACTTTGTGATTATCAAAACCTCTTTTACTGGTCATCGGTTTTCGGTTAAAGAGGGGTCCGGTTTAATCAGATACCTCTTTAACTGACAACTGACAACTGATAACTGATAACTAATAATGGAGAACGCCTTTGAACACTGAAAACGCTTATGGACTCTCGAAAACGCTACTTGACATCCTCGCATGTCCGGCATGTAAAGGCGGAATAGTACACGATGAAACGGCACAGAAACTGGTATGTATCGGTGAGTGTCAGCGTCGCTATCCTATTCGCGACGGTATCCCCGTGATGCTCATTGATGAAGCAGAATTGCCTGACCAAGAACCGAGCTAATGAAGATTTTATTTTTGAGCCTCCGGTGTCCGTATCCACCACATCGAGGTGATCGGATCCGATCTTACAACTTTATTAGACAACTCTCGAAACAACATGCCATAACACTCGTTTACTTTGCTGAGTCCGAAACCGATATTGAATCGGCGAAACATTTAGAACCTTTTTGTGAACGCGTAGAGTGGGTACGGTTCCACCGTGCTTTTGCATACCTGAATACCGGATTTCACTGCTTATCGCGGCATCCGCTCCAACTGCACTACTGGTACGCACCGCAGATGCAACGTAAGATTGACCAGCTCCTCGCGAAAGAACGTTTTGAGCTGATTCATGCGCAACTTTTTCGCATGGGACAATATGTGGCAGGCGTCCAAGGCCCCGCTAAAGTATTGGATTTGTGTGATTCATTAGCACTGAATCTCAGTCGCCGCGCCGAACTTGAAAGTAATCCTTGGCTCGCAAAAATTAAATTAGATTGCACTCCAAAGCGTTTTTTGGTAAAATTAGAGCAAAAGCGGGTGCAGCGTTACGAAGTCGATATTATGAAGGCTTTTGATTGCGGCACCGTTGTCGCCCGCTTCGACCGCGATTATCTGCTGAAACAGGACGATACCTTGAATCTATCGATTGTTCCGATGGGCGTTGACCTCGGATACTTTCAGCCGAAATTGATAGAGGAACACGCACCTGTCTTGCTCTTTACAGGGACGATGAACTATTTTCCGAACGCTGATGCTGCGACCTATTTCTGTAATGAAATTTTCCCGCGTATCCGAGAACGGCATCCGAAAGCCTGCTTTTATGTCGTCGGTAATCATCCATCGGAACCTGTGAAACGGCTTGAAGATCAGGAAGGGGTCGTCGTTACCGGTTATGTCCCGGATGTCCGCCCCTATTTTGAGAAGGCATCTGTTTTTGTTGCGCCGTTACGCGCCGGATCGGGGATACAAACCAAAAATTTGGAGGCAATGGCGATGGGAGTGCCAGTTGTTACCTCTTCTGTCGGTGCTATGGGTTTAGAAGCGGACATCGGCAAGGAACTCCTCGTCGCTGATACATCCGCAGACTTTGCTGAGCAGGTTATTCGTCTACTTGATAACGAGAGTTTACGAAAAACACTCGCGCAGACTGCCAGAACCCGCGTTGAAACCAATTATAGTTGGGAGGCTATTGGAGACCGTTTGGAACATGTTTACGCACAAGCAGCACAGATGCCAAGTCCAAGAAAATAGATTCGCAATCGCGCCAGAAAACTTAACGATTCAGAGAGTGACCAGAAAAATAAGCGAAACCCCGTATTTGTAAATTTTTAGGGAGGTAGTATGGATAAACCGAAAATAAAATGGAGTTTTATAGTTGTTGTTGATGTCCTTCTCGTCAATATTGCGTTTTTATTTGCTTATCTGACCAGTCTGCAATTCGGTTTTGACTTTTTAGAACAGCCAACGCCGCTCTTTGCCATATTGCAGAGTGCAGACCTATCCGCCTCTCAGCATTTTTTAGGTATCGCCGCTGTTGTCACGATCGTCCGCATCGGTCTATTATTAGGGTTTAATCTCTACAAACCCATGTGGCAACACGCTGCTGCGCAGGAATTCCGAAAACTAACTGCCGCAATCATATTAGCGACTCTGGGACTCATCGGGGTGTCTATACTATTGAAAATCGCTTGGGTGCTATTCTTGATTGATGGATTCTATAATTTTGCACTCATCGGATTTACCAAATTTTCTAAGCAAATCTTTCAAAAAGATAGACGCGTGGTCGTCACGAGTTCCCAGGACACTAAAGGTTCAGACGGTATAAACGCCGTGTCGAGTCTGCCCGCCCGAAAACCGCCGACGAAAGTCCTTATTGTCGGTGCCGGTGAAACAGGTATCGGTGTACTCCGCGAACTCAGGAACCATCCTGAAAAAGGGTATGTACCAATAGGGTTCATTGACGATGCACCCCATAAAATAGGGAGAACTGTTGCTGGGCTTGAAGTACTCGGCACGACCCGGGACCTAACCTATATTACGCGGAAGCGGGAAGTGGACGAAGTCGTCATCGCTATCCCGTCGGCACCCGGCGGAAAAATCCGAGACATTATTCGACAGTGTGAGTATCGGGGATGCCAGTTTAAGATTGTCCCGAACATTCACGCAATTCTTGAAGGACGCGCAAGTGTTAGTCAGATTCGGGAAGTCCGGTTTGAGGACCTGCTCAATCGCTCGATCTCCCAAATGGACATCGCCGAAGTTTCCAAATATCTCTCCGGTAAACGCGTCATGGTAACCGGTGCCGGCGGCTCTATCGGTTCCGAGCTCTGCCGACAGGTGGCGAAACTGGACCCTGAGCTCCTTATCCTCTTCGGACGCGGTGAAAACAGTATCTATCATACAGATATAGAACTTCGAGAATTTGAACCCGAACTGAACCGTGCTTTGATTATCGGCGACATCCGAGATAACGCAAAGGTCTCCCAAATTACGCGCAAATATCGTCCACATATTATCTTTCACGCCGCCGCACACAAACATGTCAAGTTTATGGAGAATCATCCTGACGAAGCCGTGAAAAATAACATTCTCGGCACCCAGAACCTGATTGATGCCGCAATTAAACACAACGTTGAAGCGTTTATCCTCGTCTCATCCGATAAAGCCGTGAACCCAACGAGCGTTTATGGTGCCTCCAAGCGCGTAACAGAGAAATTGATTCAGTGTAAGGCACGACAAAACGGGACTCGGTTTATCGCTGTCCGCTTCGGAAACGTTATCGGTAGCCGGGCGAGTGTCCTCCCCAATTTCAAACGCCAGATTGCTAAAGGTGGTCCCGTCACGGTTACGCATCGCGAGGCGACTCGCTATTTTATGACGATTCCTGAAGCCGTCCAATTGCTCATCCAAGCAGGGGTTATGGGCAATGGTGGCGAAATTCTTATGTTGGACATGGGGGAACCTATTAAAATTCTTGACCTCGCCCAAGATCTCATCCGACTCTCTGGGCTTGAGGTGGACAGAGACATCAAGATCGCATTTACGGGGTTGGAACCCGGCGAGAAGTTATATGAAGAACTCCTTACACCGAAAGAAGGCGTTACAGCGACAAAGCATCAGCGTATCTTTGTAGCACAATTGGAAGGGATTGAGGAACATCAACTCCTTTCTCAGATTGATGAACTTTCGCAGCTCGCAGATGGACTTGACGCAGAAGGGATTGTCGCCAAATTCCAAGAATTGGTGCCAACATATCAACCGAACCGGGCGTTCATTACAGAGACGGATACGGAGAGCGGGTCTGAGATTGTTCAGTTCCCCGCTGAAACGAAAACCGCTACCGCAAATCGCCGCTAACGCTATAAGGTAGGGTAATCACATGTCGCAAACTGTAGACTCCCCAGATGTCATTATCGCATCCAAGTCTGCTTGGGTGAAACGGACATTTGATCTCGTGTTTGCGATTATCGCACTCCTACTGCTGTCCCCCCTTTTTTTTCTCGGTAGCCTGCTCGCGAAGTTGCAATCCAAGGGACCTGTGTTTTACAAAGCAAAGCGGGTTGGCAAGCACGAAACTCTCTTTGAAATGTATAAATTCAGGACTATGATCGTCAACGCGGATACACTCGGCGGCAGCTTGACAACCTATCGAGACACACGGATTACACCCATCGGCAGGTTTTTGAGATGGACAAAACTTGACGAACTCCCGAATCTAATCAATGTTATCAAAGGAGAGATGAGTCTCATCGGACCACGTCCTGAGGCTCCTGATTACGTTAAACACTATACGGAAATACAGAAACAGGTGCTGCAGGTAAAACCGGGAATGACCGGCCCCTCGCAACTCGCTAACCGCGATGAAGAGGAGAAACTCAAAGGGCAACAGGATGCGGAGCATTATTACATCACAGAGTTGATGCCCAAAAAACTCGCCTTGGATCTTCACTATGTCGCAACACAGAGCATCGCCTCTGATATAGGATGGTTGTTAAAAACCCTTTGGGTCGTCATCGTTAGACGATAGACTTACACTTTTTTTCTTCCCTGTTGGCTGCTGATAACTGATAGCCTCTTTAACTGACAACTGACAACTGACAACTGACAACTCCAAAATATGAAAAATAGACGAGTTTTTATTATCTTAGGCACGATCATTGGCTTGTTCTGCTTGATGCTCATTGTATTACGTTCAATAGGTGGCGGGGCATCACTTGGAGATAAGGTCGCTGTGATAGATGTCACAGGAATTATCTCCAAATCCGATGCAACGATTAAACGCATTCACGCCTATCGCGATGACCCGAGTGTCAAAGCGATCGTTCTTAGAATTGATTCACCCGGTGGGAGTGTCGCCCCTGTCCAGGAAATCTACAGCGAATTGGAAAAAATAGAAAAACCGATAGTCGCTTCAATGGGCGGCAGCGCAGCATCAGGCGGTTATTATATTGCCTGTGCAGCCGACACAATCCTCGCGAACCCCGGCACATTAACCGGTAGCATCGGCGTTATTATGCAGTTCACGCGAATGAAGGGCTTATACGACAAAGTCGGATTAGAACACCAAGTCATTAAGAGCGGCCAATTTAAGGACACAGGCTCACCTTTCCGCACATTGACGGAGCAGGAACGGGCGGTGCTACAAGCCACTGTCGATGATGTTTACAATCAATTTGTGGATACCATCGCTGAGGCGCGCGGGAACGTTTTAACCCGGGCGGAAGTCGCCGAACTCGCAGATGGTCGGATTTTCTCTGGAAAACAGGCGTTGGATTCAAAACTGATCGACCAACTCGGCAACCTACCTGATGCAATCAAAATCGCTGGAGAATTGGGAGGCATCGAGGGGAAACCTAAGGTGCTACGTAAGGAAAGGAAAACATCGCTGTTTGAACAACTCGTCGGTATTAAACAGATGCCGCCTTTTGATGAGATGTTCAGTCCCCCGGGTGTCACTTTCCGTTATCAAATGAGCCTTGGTGACTAAATTCTCCGCATGATGAGACAGGAAGATGGATGACACCTACCAAGTTAACCCTGACTGGCGAAAACTTGCGAGTCGAGTTGTCAAGCCGCAACAGATTGTACTTGTGATAGGCGCGACCGATACAGGAAAATCGACTTTTTGCCGTTTTTTAGCCGACTTTGCACTCGCAAAGGGGTTTAAAGTCGCTTGCGTAGATGCAGATATCGGTCAGTCCCAAATCGGGCCTCCTACCACAATCGGTGTGAAGTCCTTCGGACCGCAAAGTGAAATCCAATTACCATCAGAACAGGAATCGATTTTAGAAAGCGGACAAAACCGAGTAGAAAAGAATATTGTATTTGATGGCACCGCGGACCGGCTCTATTTCGTCGGTGATGTGTCGCCGAAAGGACATTTCCTTGAGACCCTCACAGGAACACGTCTGATGGTAGATAACGCACGTGAAGCCGATGCCGATTTCATTATTGTTGATACCACCGGCTATGTTCATGATCCCGCCGCAGTCATTCTCAAACAGCATAAGATTGAACTCATCAGACCCAACCACCTCATTTGCATCGGGCGTTCCATCGAATTCAAGCAGATAACAGCCTGCTACAGTCAACAGGCGTGGCTCAATATTCATTATCTCCTGCCACACCAGAATGCTCGATTGAAAAATAGTAATACACGAAGTGGGTACCGAAAGGACCGATTTGATACCTACTTCTCTGAGAGTTGCGTCCAACAACTTCCTTTTGAACAGGTTCGTGGGGGGCGCACTCCTTTTTTTATAGGGCGTCCCGCAAATGAGAAAGAGTTAGAAATTCTCGCCGGGCTTGCAGAGACGCAAGTTTACCATGCCGAATGGGGAAATCGCACCTTATGTTTCATTGGGTCGCAGCATCTTTCCAAAGCGATTATCACCCGCATTAAAAATTATTTAAGTCTGACGCGCGTTACAGTCGAAGTTTCTACCTACTTTGAACGCCGCTTGGTTGGATTAATCGATAGCACTGGGGATACCTACGTGATCGGAATCATTGAGGCTGTGGACTTCCAAAAGCGAGAACTTAGTGTCCGTTGCAAAACTGATGCTGTAAAACAGGCGTGTGCGATTCAATTTGGCGATTATCAGTTAAGGTCAAGCAAGCAGGCTGGGGTGAACCGAACGGAGCCCAACGGTCAGGATTAGGCATGGACAAAGAAACCCTCACAAAAAACCCAATCTTTAAACGGTTTGTGTGGTATCACACACCTTACACCGGTTCTATTCTCTTGGCGATGGCTTTCGCATTGGTCGGTGCCGTGTGTGACTTAGGTGTCCTTCAACTTGTTTTGCATGATGCGGTTAACGCTCTTGAAGCTGTCAGTGGCAATTCGTTTGACGAACCTGTATCTGTCCGTTACTTCCACCGCGAGGGCAATGAAGGAATGTTCGCTTTTGATGGTTTTGAGGTGGTATTAGTAGATGCTGACGACGCGCTTAAATACTTTTTATCGCTACTCGGTGGAATGCTTATTCTCGTTCTCATCAAAGGTTTTTTTGTTTACGGCAACGATTATGTGATGGCGCGTGTCGGGCATAAACTCGCCTTTCGGTTACGCAATGCCCTCTACGAGCGAATTGTTTCGGCACCGTTAGGTGTTTTACGCGAAGAACGCACCGGCGACCTCATGACACGGATCACGGAAGATGTTCGAGTCTGGCAGACGCTTGTTGCCGCTATGGCGGGGATCATACGGGCTGTTGTTCTTGTTGTCTCTTTCGTTTCTGTGATGCTAATTGATAGTTTCAAACTTACCTTCTTTGTTTTATTGCTCCTGCCGCTCCTCGCTTATCTGATTACGCTTGTTGGTAGGCGAATTCGTAGTGCCAGCATAGAGATTCAACAGCAGAGTGCAAACATCTATTCACAACTCAAAGAGACATTTTCCGGAATCAAAATTATTAAAAGTTTTACATCTGAACAGACGGAAACAGAACGTTTCCGAACCATTAATTGGAGTCAATACTGCTCAGCCATTCGGCGTGCCCGTTTCGCAGCACTCCTCCCTCCTCTGATTGAATGGTTGGGGGCTATTGGGATTGCAACGGTTTTTGGGTTATGCTGTTGGCAAGTGATTAATGGTCAGCTTTCTATAGGGTGGTTCATCAGTTACATCGGTATGGTCAGCTACATGTTCAAACCGATTAAGACGATTGGCAACGTCAACACTGCTTTACAGCAATGCCTTGTTTCTGCAGAACGTATTTTTTATCTCCTTGATTTCGGAGCCGAGGCAACCAAGCAAAATACGGCAGGTGAACGCGACCGCTTGACGGAGAAGTCGATAGACGCTATCGAACTCCAGAATATCCACGGATCCGTCACATTCCAAAACGTCACCTTCGCTTATTCGCAAGATACAGAGACCCAGCAAGCACCTGCCAAACCTGTTATTGATAACGTAACGTTTGAGGCGAAACCGGGTGAAGTCGTCGCACTCGTCGGACCCAGCGGCAGTGGTAAGACGACGCTCCTCAATCTGCTCCTGCGTTTCTATGAAGTCAATTCAGGGGAGATTTTGATTGACGGTGTGTCTATTTCTGAAGTAAAACTTGAGTCCTTGCGACAAAGTATTGCACTCGTTCCGCAGGACACGTTCCTCTTTGACGGAACGATTTTGGAAAATATCGGTTATGGCTGCCCGGGTGCTACCGACGCAGCGATTATTGCAGCGGCGCAGAAGGCAAACGCACACGAGTTTATCACAAAAATTCCGAAGGGCTACGCTACGCCAATAGGGGAGGCGGGTGTAAAACTCTCCGGTGGCGAACAGCAACGCCTCTCTATCGCACGGGCACTCCTAAAAGACGCACCGATTCTCGTTTTAGACGAAGCCACATCTTCACTCGATACGCAGTCAGAAGCACTCATTCAAGAATCGTTGACAAACCTGATGGAAGGAAGAACCAGTTTTATTATCGCACATCGGCTATCAACGGTTGTCCGGGCTGATAAAATCCTTGTTATCAAGGATGGAGAGATTTTGGAAACCGGAACACACCAAACACTGTTAGCAAAGGGCGGGTTGTATAAAAAATTCTGTGAGATGCAACTCAGTTAACTGGTTCAGTTGGAAGATTGGAAGTTGAGAAGATAGTGTAGGGGCGGGTTTTCCCCGCCCGTCATTGATGTAAGCCGATGCCGAGTTCGTAGGGGCGGGTTTTCCCCGCCCGTCATTGATGTGAGCCGATGCCGAGTTCGTAGGGTGTTTTTGCTTGGGTGTTTCCCCCAGGGTTTTCCCCGCCCGTCATTGATGTAAAATGTGCATATTTAATATTCAAACTTGCTTAGAAAATCGTCCGCGAATTATCCCATGCGAGAAAAAATGCATTTTAGGTAAACCTCTTGTGTTATGTTAACGTCACATATAATAGGAAAGAGGGGAAGTGCTATTAAGTATTTTAGTCCTAATCTCGGAGTCGTAAGGACAACCCATAGATTGAGACTATAAAGCAGAATTGCCAGTTAGTACTCGGACGACCCTTGAATAACAAGTTTCGGAAACCTGCAAAAGAAGAGATCAGCTGCCTAATTTCGTCCTTTTTTGGTGATAGCACCTTCGAGATCGGATTCGCGATATACGGCTTCAGAGAGATCAACCTCATATAGATACGCATCTTTGAAGTTAGCACCGAGCAAAACGGTACCTTTCAGCTTGATTTCACCAAAAATTGCCTCTTCAAGGTTCGCATTCTCAAAACTCGTGAGTGACCCGAAAGGTCCCGGCACCTCACATTTTGGGCAACCGAGAGTGGCACGGCGTAGGTCGGCACGCTTGAAGTTTGTGCCACAGAGCAGGCTTCCGCTCAGGAAAGCACCACGTAAATTCGCTTCCTCAAGGTTCGCGTCCGTTAAATTACTACCGACCAGATACGTTCGATGAAGTATAGCACCCGAAAGATCCGCACCGGTGAGATTCGCATCGTTGAGATTCGCGTCCGTTAAGTCCGTGTTCCGTAGGTCGGTACCGCTCAAGTCTGCTGTCGATAAATCAATACCCGCGAGCGATTGGTTCGCTAAATCAAGGTTTGCAAGATTTTCACCAGAACAGGATTCACCGGCTTGGCATCTTTTTACAATTTCGTTTTGTGTGAGTTGAGCCATTAACTGCCTCCAATGGTTATACCGAATTCGCTTTATCTTTCGCCTATGCGGCTTCCTAAACTTGCAAGCTAATATTAGAGTCTGTCTCATAAATACAATTTGTCCCAATTCACCTGAGTGCGGGGGTGGTAGATTGGGGTTACAAACCCCGCCTACGATTTATGAGATAGATTGTAAGATATATTAGAAGATTACACTTAATAGCATATCACATACCTACTAAAAAGTTAAACCTTTTTTCATAATTTTTGCTGTGTGAGGCAAATTCAAACACTTCGGTCTGGAGATCGAGACTACAATGAGGTGAGGACATGAGAAACTATTACCCGGCATACCCGGTAGAACCTGAACTTTTTGCAGAGGAAGAAGAGAAGGACGAGGACCCAGTAGAGTCTCCGAGGGATGAGACCTTCGCATACTTACAAAAGATAGCCAAGACCCCTTTGTTGGACCCTGAACAGGAAACCGCCCTCTTTGAAAAATATCAAGACGGTCTCCAGATGTTCACCACTAAATTAAATGAATTTCCGAAGTGGATGTTCGCTTCACTTGACATCGCTGAAGATGACGCGCCAGACAACAAACACAAATTTGAACCCCAACAATCGGAACACGGGTTAATCATAAGCCAAATTCGCGCCGAAATCCAAGCACTCGATGTTTTATTGGACAAATTAGAGGCGAAGGCGAAATTACTAAAGCAAGCACGCTGGAAAATTTTTGAAGGGAACTTGCATCTCCTTAAAAAATATGTTGATGAGACCTCGCCGCCTGAATTAATGCAGGCGGGAAGTCTTGGACTTTTAAAAGCTATTGACGATGGCGATACAAAACGCGGGGCAGAATTCCGTACTTATGCCCGACAAACGATTCGCCGCAGCATTAGTACCTTTAACGAAAAAATGGCGAAATCGAGGCAGCAGCTACGTGAGACACCACTTACAGAAATACCATCGATACGCGACTTTGCGCGTGTCACATTCACACCTTTCGACGAGGAACAGGAATTCCACGCTTTTCAAGAGTACGACGTTATTCGTTGTGAAATTGAGACACTCTTGGAGGAATTGCCACCTGATATGTTACCCAACGGGACCGCTACGCGTTCGCTACGCGCATTACGGTTCGTTCTTGAAGACTTACGAAACGAATTTGCACATATCAAATGGTTAGCCGATCAATTGGAAACCGCGGATCAGGTTACGCACGGCACGAAGCTGAAAATCGTTGAGGCGAATCTCCGACTTGTCGCCAGCATCGCGAAGCAACATCACTTCAGCAAAACATCATTAACTTTCCTCGATTTGATGCAGGAAGGCAGCCTCGGATTGATGCGCGCTGTGGATAAATTCGACCATACCCTCAAATTTCGCTTCAGCACTTATGCAACATGGTGGATTATGCAGTCCATTAAACGCGCACTTGACCAGCAAGGGCAGATGATCCGTGTTCCCTGCTATATCGGTGAAGCCCGACGTGCTATTAAGCAGGCACAATCAGATTTGACGACCGAACTCGGACGCGAACCGACGACAACCGAAATCGCGAGTGCAGTTGAACTCACTGAGAAAAAAGTCTCCGAAATTTTCAACGCTACCCGGGATCCTGTACCGCTTGATGCACCTATTAATGAAGATTCACCTGACGGTTCATTTTCTGAACTCATCCCGGATCAATCTCAAATTACGCCAGAGAACTACTTGCTCGATTACGCCAAAATTGAGGTTATCACTGAGATCCTCAACCGGACGCTCAACCCACGTGAAACACAGGTCGTTATCTTACGATATGGGTTGATTGATGGCACTGAATACACTTTGGCGGATATTGGAGACAAACTCCGAATCAGTCGGGAGCGCGTACGGCAGATAGAGACTGAAGCCATTGACAAACTTAAGAAACACCTTGAATCAACAGAGTTACTCCAAGAGTTGCTCCAGGTCTCTTAAAATCGTGAGCGCAGCGACGGTCATCTCAACGAGGTGACCGTCAACTCTTAATTTGATCTTGGCATAGTCGTAGGCACACGCCGTATGCTGTCCCTATGCGACACCAAAGGTCCAAAAGAGGTATAACTACGGTGAAAATCGCGTATTTTGACTGCTTTTCAGGTATCAGTGGCGACATGACACTCGGGGCATTGGTTGATGCCGGGGTGCCACCCGAAATACTTACGGATGGCTTGGCGCCCCTTAAACTTGAGGCTGAATTCAGCCTGCACTTTGAAAAATCCGTAAAACACGGTATCACCGGCACGCGAGCGATTGTAGAGGTACACCCAGCACACACACCTTCACACGAAGAATCGGCGCACGAGCATTCCGATACCCATACGCACGAACACTCCCATACGCATACGCATGAACATTCCCATCATCATGAGCATGGACCCAGCCGCCACCTCTCCGATATTTTCCAGCTGCTTGACGATAGCGATTTAGAGGCAGAGGTTCGCGATACCGCAAAACGCGTCTTTGACCGACTCGCTGAAGCAGAAGCAAAGGTTCACAATACAACGAAAGATAAAGTGCATCTCCATGAAGTCAGCGGGATTGATTCGATCGTAGACATCGTCGGGTCAGTCATTGGTCTTACACACTTGGATGTTGATGCTGTTTACGCCTCTCCGCTCTCTCTGGGCAGAGGTTTTGTCCGATGTGCCCACGGACTCATGCCTGTTCCTGTCCCCGGCACCATGGAACTCCTACAAGGTGTGCCGATCCATCAAACCGACATTCCGAAAGAATTGGTAACCCCAACCGGCGCGGCACTCATTACGACACTATCGCAAGAATTCGGAGTCATGCCACAGATGCGGCTCAACCGCGTCGGATACGGTGCCGGTACTCGCGATCTCGAACAACGTCCCAACCTTCTCCGCCTCTGTCTCGGTGAAAAAACGTCCGACATCAGTTCAAAGACGAACCACCATCACACTGAAACTGATAGTGTTGATATTATTGAAACCAATGTAGACGATATGTCACCGGAGATTACCGGCTATGTTACGACCCAACTCTTTGAACACGGAGCACTCGACGTTTTTCTCACGCCGACCTTGATGAAAAAGGGCAGACCCGCAACACAAATTACTGTGCTTTGTCCGACTGTGCATCGGGACAAACTCATTGAACGCCTCCTCACCGAAACCACCACTTTTGGCGTGAGGCTCTCTTCTGCTGACCGGATCAAACTCCGTCGTGATTTTGTCCAAGTCGAAACACAATGGGGCACAATCCAAGCAAAACGCGGATACTTCAACGGCACGCTTATCAAGACCATCCCTGAATATGAGGACTGCAAACGTCTCGCCGAACAAAACAACGTCCCACTCCGACAAGTCTATACAGAAGCACTCAGTAACCTCAGTTCTGTTGACACTGTAAATCGTTCTGAAGTCTAAAATGTTTCTTTATCTCTTCTACGCCGCATCCGTCAGAAATCTAACAGTTATCTGATTTGTAACAGTCTTATTTTCCTTTTTTAAACCCTTTAGCCCGAAATCATCCTCTTTATAACAGTTAAAATCTAATGCTGTCCCACCAAGAGTGCATCCAAATGTACGTATAAGTGGAAGTTTCTACAAACCGACTATTCTCGCAATTAACCTGACGCTGTTTTACGCAACCTTTTGGCTGCTTGTGACCGAAACCTATCCTAACATGAGGTCAACTTAAAGGTTATGCACCCTTTCCGCGTCGAAATTGTGTCACTAATGATAGGAAGTTGGAGCCTATAAGACTCAAGTATAAACGTCAATTTCAGCGGACGCTAAGTGCTCGGCTTGACCGAGGAACGATACGGAGTATATTACCTTTACAACATGAAAATACGAGATGCTATTGCTGCAGGTATTGCGCACCTTGCTCAAAATAGGCTTCGCGCTGGGTTGTCCATTCTCGGTATCTTCATCGGGATTGCCAGTGTGCTTTGCATGATGGCAATCGGTGACGGGGCAAAACTTATGATTGCCCAAGACATTGAGAAACTCGGCGGTGCCAACCAACTCCGACTCTGGACGCGCTCTTATATTTGGAAAAATCGACGGTTTTTCCGCCGCACAACCGAACGATACACCCTTGAGGATGTTCATGCTATTGAAGCCGAATGCCCCAAGGTGCAGTTTGTCTTACCTAAAAATGAAGGGTACAGGCCTCTGGTTACCAGTGCAGATGGTAGCCAAGTGCGTCATACACTCGAAGGTGTCACACCAGACTACGCTCGGGGTCTCCATTGGGAAGTTCGGGCTGGCAGATTCCTCTCCGAAAGCGATGTTGAAGATGCCAAGCAAGTTTGCGTCCTGGGGGCGGACACTGCCACTGAACTCTTTGGAGAAGCCTCCGCACTTGGGCAAGAGGTAAAAATTCGGTATTATTGGCGGCAACCGCCAGTAAGAGTACGGGTTGTCGGGGTCATGAAAACGAAAGGCAGTAGTATCAACACTTGGTACTCTTTAGATGAGACTGTTTGTATCCCGTTGACGACGCATCAACAACGGATGTCAGGCACTCGCTATATTGAAGATCTCATTATCTTTTTTCAAAAAGATGCTGATGCTTACGAGATCCTTGATTCCGTTAAGGATGTTCTGCGAAAAAGGCATCGCGGGAAGGACGATTTTATCGGATATTGGGTCCCTAAACGGTCTGCCAGGAGACTTGAACGCATCGAAAAGATGATAAAAATCTCTTTGGGAAGCATTGCAGGTTTCTCGCTGTTTGTCAGCGGCATCGGTATCATGAATATATGCCTTGTCTCTGTGGGGGAGAAGACACGGGAGATAGGCTTGCGAAAATCCGTAGGCGCGAAACGGATTCACATCTTCTATCAATTCTTAACGGAATCGATATGCCTCTGTTTCTGTGGCGGTGTACTCGGTGTCGCAGGCGGTTGGGTGGCTGGGCACGGGATGGCACGGCTTGCGGTGCGCATCGTACCGATTGTACCAGAGTGGCCCGTGGTACTCTCTCTGCCGTGGATACTAACTGCTGTGGTTTTTTCTCTCATTATGGGTATTAGTTTTGGTGTCTATCCTGCCATGCGGGCGGCGCGACTTTCGCCAATTGAGGCACTCCGCACCGAAAATTAAATGACCGAAGGCTGATGGCTAATGGCTGATGGTTTGCGTTTGACACAAATCACACGTGCCGCATTGGTAACCTTCATCAATAGATTCGCCGAAATAGTCTCGAATCACGCGCATCCGGCAAGTCGTCTCTAATGCATAAACAATCATCTGATCAATCTGGCTCTGTTTTCGACGGACATAATCGCCGACTTCAATCTGCTCATCTGTCAACGTACTGAGCATTTGACTGTCTTCAAGCAGTTCAATAAGTAGTAAGTCTTCCTGCCCCCAATACTGAATGTAACCGTCGCTTTGCAGCTCAGCGAGGGCCTCCATGATCATCTTCGGATTTTGCCCAGTAGCTTCGCAGAGTTCCAGAATCGTTTTTACCCCGCTTCGCAATTGACGGAGAAGTTCCAGCTGCGCGGCATCTGCTGGCTCTGTTTCTTCGGTCCAGAGTCCGCGGAATCTCACTGAGAGTTGAGACGGAACGTTATACCACCGTTTCAAAAATCCAAGTTTTTCGAGATAACTGAGGCTGACAAGAATCTTTGTCGCATTGCCGCTGCTCATCCACTCTAATTCCTCGCTGGAGATTGTGCGGTAGGTACCGCTGCCCTTGAAATTTTCAACGACCTTTAAGAGTTTTAGCAAGAATTGTTTATCCGGCGCGCTTTCTCTGATAAACCATTCGTGCAGCCCGCGGTCCTCGTGGCAGAAAAGCAGGACACAGTGGGCATCCTTTTCGTCTCTGCCTGCCCTGCCAATTTCTTGGCAGTATTCTTCAAGCGTGCCAGTGAGTGTCCAATGCACGATATATCGGATGTCCGGTTTGTCGATCCCCATGCCAAAGGCGTTTGTGGCAGCGACAATGTCTAATCCGTTCTCGCTGTTATCGAAAAAGGCTTCTTGCACACGTGTACGTTCGGGCGGTTCAAGTCCAGCATGATAGAAATCTGCTCGAAACCCACGCCTTTGGAGAAAATCTGCGATCTCTTCAGTGTCGCGCCGCCGTCCGGCATAAATAATCCCATTTTTCGGTAAGGCGCGCGGGGCTCCAGAGTTCGCTGCTTCTTGCTCTCTAAGAAATGTTTCGAGTTGTTGATATTTTTCCTTGTTATCCTCATTGTGTTGGACCCTCAGTTTCAAGTTGGGCCGTTCAATCCCTTGGATGAGGATACGAGGGGTCGGTATATTTAGCACACTGAGTATGTCTTTTTGGATCTCTGGTGGTGCTGTTGCTGTGAAAAGTGAGATAACGCGCGGCTGAAGGACATCAATCGTATCTCTGAGTGATAGATAGGCGGGACGGAAATCGCGCCCCCATTGCGAGATACAGTGTGCTTCATCTATAACGAATAGTGAAATAGGGAACGCATTTAGAATGTCCAAAAACCGTCGGCTTCGCAGGCGTTCTGGGGAGACATAGAGTAATTTTATCTCGTTTCGCCGCAGACGTGCCAATTCATTCTGGTATTCTTCCCATGTCTGTGTGCTGTTTATGACGGAAACAGCATTGATGCCTTGTTCGCGTAAAGCATCAACTTGGTCCTTCATCAATGAGATGAGCGGGGAGATGACAACTGTGATGCTATCGAGCATCAAGGCAGGGAGTTGATAACACAACGATTTTCCATGTCCTGTCGGGAATACAGCGAACACGTTTTCGCCATCTAAAATCGCCTCAACAATCTCCCGTTGACCCTTACGGAAGAATGTGTAACCGAAGTGCGTATTGAGTGATTCCAGAAGCGGATCCGTCGGTGGTTCAGAATTTTGCACCGGTTCTGGTACATCAACCGACTCCAGAATGGCATCTACCTTTTTAAGCAAATCCTGCAAATTTGGCATATTTTTACGGTGTACGCTTATCCGCTACGAAAAGAACCGGAAGCGGAGAATGTGGAAAATTGCGGCAACGCCGTCTTTCCAACTAACGGTTTTCCCTTCGTGATAGTCTCTCCCGTGATAGGAGATAGGGACTTCAACGATTTTACACTTCCGCTTGGCGAGTTTCGCTGTGATTTCCGGTTCAAAACCGAACCTGTCCGAGTAGAGCGAAATGTTTTTTAGAATCGATGTCCGTATGACCTTGTAGCAAGTTTCCATGTCAGTCAGTTTTGTACCGTTGACGATGTTTGCGAGGGTTGTGAGAAATTGATTCGCGAGATAACTCCGTAATAACCCTGACTGCTTACCCTTCATAAACCGAGACCCGTATACGACATCGGCTTCGTCATCTAAGATAGGCTTCAGCAATTTCGGATAGTCTTGCGGGTCATATTCCAGATCGGCATCCTGAATGAGCGTAATCTCGCCTGTAATATGTTGGAAACCCGTGCGGAGTGTTGCACCTTTCCCTTTATTCACATCGTGATAAAAGACCTTTATCGATAGCTCGTCTATGTTTCCCGCATCTACGTCTATCGGCATCTCGGTTATTTCGAGGTAACTGGATATTTCGTTTGGAATATCTTCAATACTTTCGATTTCCGCTAAAATATCGCGCGTGCCATCTGTTGAAAAATCGTCAACAAGAATCAATTCTTTTTTCATACCGATTTCAACACTGACAACCTGTTGCAAAAGTTTTATTAGGCTTGCGACCTCGTTGTAAATCGGAATCACAATGGATAGCGTAGGCTCCATCTGGATGTCCCCAATGTTTGTCCCACTTCTTTAACGTAGGATATGATAGCGTCAAAGCGAGGTTGAACACACTTAATTTCTTCTACCTAAATGATACCGAATCTTTTTCTTAAAAGCAAGCATAAAAACAGAACAATCCAGCACCATTTGGTTCTGCGGTATCTTCAATCGTTGTGTTCACACGTTGTAACTAAGGTTTCAATACACGCGCTTCATCAAGTTTATTGACTAAGTAAGCAACACCCTCACCCTCAGCTATACCTAAGACAATCTTAGCTTTGCCATCAGGCGCGAAAAGCGATAGCACCCCGCCGCCCGCATTAACCATGAGAGAAGCACCAGTTTTCCCTTTTGATCCCTGAGTTGTCACAACGCCGTTACCCTCCCTGACCAAAAGAGAAGCGGCACCCATCCCTTGTGGACCCTTTGGTCCATAAGTGATCACACGCCCGCCATTTCTGTCCGAAGAGATAAGAACTTGAGGAGCCATACCCTCACGCATTACCGTTATATCCTTACGCACGATTAACTCTTGAACGGTCAGTTTATCAATCGTTTCATATCCAGATTGTGCTGTGGTGTCACTGTTCATGTGACCAAACATAAAACCAGCAAGGGTCAGCGATCCACCTAAAAACATATATTTCAACTTTTCACGCAATCTAAACTTCATTGAATACTCCTTGCCCGAAACAACTTGCGAGATGTTCTGAGAACGGCGTTGAGAAACATCCCTTGTTTAGTAGAAAGTCCACCACATAATTAGCATCCCTGTTTTAAGCATACGATAATCGCTCAACCCGTTTCTCCAAAGGCTCCATTGTCTCAAGAATAGTACGCATAAGCGATGCCTTGTCGTCGGCGTACGAAGCATTATTCCACAAATTCTCCCGCTCACCCGGATCCTTTTCCAGATCATAGAGTTCGCCGTAGGCGTGCCCACAATACCATGTCAACTTCCGTGTATCGGTTACAATCGTTTTAAGCCGCAAACCGCGTGGATCGTCCACACACTCAACTAACACTGAATCTCGGACAGATGCTGTCTCTCCGGTAAGCATCGGCATCATATCTACGCCATCTGTATCTGATGGGAGCGGCAAACCGACCGCAGACAACACCGTCGGTACAATATCAACGTGGCTGAACAGTGCCTGTGTGCGTTGCCCAGCAGGGATAGCCGCAGGAAACCGCATCAACGTCGGCACACGGACAAGCTGCTCATAGTGGAACGGTCCCTTCATCCAGAGACCGTGGTCACCGAGTAACTCACCGTGATCCGTCGTGAAGAGCACTAACGTGTTTTCTGCCAGTCCAGAGGTATCCAGACACTCCAGAATCCGATGCATCTGCTGGTCAATAATCTTCACCATATTGTAGTAATATGCCCTACCGAGTCGTGCATCTTCTTCCGAGACTTTACGATAGTCAGCACCGCCACCCTGTCCTGCAATGGCAAACCTTCCGCGTATCTCTGACTTTTCAAGTTCACCGCATCGCGCCTCCAAAAAATGCGGCGGTTTATCGTCTAATTCGCCTTCAACAAAATCGGGAAGCGGGACCTGTGCAGGATCGACACGCGCCGCAAATTCAGTCGGGACGCAGTGCGGGTGGTGCGGGTCTTGGAAACCGACTGCCAGCAGAAACGGTTGTGTCGCATCGTGGTTCGACAAGAAATCTACCGTCCGATCCGCCGTCCAGACACTATTGTGATATTTCAGCGGTATATCCCAGTCGTAAGCCTCGCCACCGAAACCCCTCTCACTGAGACGTGTCGCTTTACTGTAACGCTCGAACGCCTCTTCAGAGACCTGCGAACGTACCCATTCGCCATAATGTCCAGCGATGCCGTAAGTCGCGTGTCCAAGTGCTAATTCGACGGTTTCAAATCCGTAATAGGGACCTCGGAAATCGGGGTAGCGTGTCGTATCGTTACGCGTTTCGATGGACTGCTCTGCGGAGGCACCGAACGGTTGGAAGTGTGCCTTGCCGATATAGTGCGTGCGATACCCAACCTCACCCAGTCGGTGCGAGAGCATCGGCTCATCTTCAGGGACGTTCATACCGACATTCCACGCACCATGGCGGCTCACATACCGTCCAGAAAAGATTGAGGCGCGAGCAGGCGTACATACCGGGTTCGCACAATACGCACGCTCGAAACAGACCCCTTCAGACGCGAACTTATCCAGATGCGGCGTATCCGTGAACGTTGACCCGTAGCAGCTCAGGCTATCTGTCCGCTGCTGATCAGTTGTGATAATGAGTATATTCGGACGTTGTGTATTCATAGATGTTTCTGCTCTTGACATTAACAGCTTTTACTATCTTGTATTGATTTGAAGACGGAATTCATCGCACCGAATAGGGTTGGCAAATTATCTATGGTAAAGTTCGTTCTATTTTGAATGAAGGTAGCGAATTATAGATTACGGACAAAACGGTTTTAGGTAAGTGTAGCTCTGTTCCGCTGCGTCTTCTGGCTCCATAATCTCTCGAAACGCCTGATGCACCGTTACATAACCGTCGTAACCGATCGCTTCCAGACCTTCAAATACCCGTGGAAAATCAATACCACCTTCGTCTTGTAGACGGATCGGATCGTGCGGAACTTCTCCCTGAATCCACGTCAGAAGTCGCGTCTTTCCGTCTGGTCGGCGAATATGGTTCTGAAGATAGACGTTGAGAAGATACGGCGAAAACCGCTTGAGCGTCTCGACCCCGTAATCTTGTGCGCAGAGGTCGAGGTTGGCGGGTTCGTAGATGATCCCAAAATTCTTTCTGCCCACGCGTTTCAGGACATCGACCGATCCGTCTACTGTTTCAAATAGGCTCTGCGTATGTGATTGATGTGCGAGACGGATACCGCGCTCTGCAGCTTCGTCGGAGGCGCGTTGTGCCCAATGGATGTCTTCCTCAACCTTCATCGCAATGCGGATGAGGTCTGCGCCAAGCAGCTCCGTTAAATCGAGGTAAGGGGTAATACTACGGAGTCCATCGGGGCCTTGCTCGTTGTTGAGTGGCACCGGAAAATCGCCGGTGATCATTGAGACTTTTAAATTCAGTGATACTGCCTGTTTACGCGCGGCGGTAATCTGCTCTAAAGGTGAATGGATACCGACTTGGGAGGCGCGCATGCAGACCGCTTCGTAGCCGAGTCCGGCAGCGAGTTCGGTCAGTTGTGTGAAAGTATGTGTAGCGTCTCTTTTGGATGCTGTTTCCGCGACGCGTACGGAAAGTGAAAGTTTCATATTTTAATTTTACCTTGCGGAGAAACAACGGACATTTGAACTTTAACGTGCGTTTCTCAAATCCGTCCGCCACTTCGTTACGGACTACCGGTTTTGGGATTATCTTAAGAGACATCCATTCCTCTGAAAACTATAACAGTAAAATATCGGCAATTGAGAGTGCCATCAAGACAAGGCTAATCATGCCGTTCAGTGTGAAGAAGGCGAGGTTGACACGGGATAGGTCTGTCGGTTTGACGATTGCGTGTTCATAGATAAAAATTAACACGACGATACCGACACCGATATAATAGAAAACCCCTAACGCAACAAGGTGCGGGATACCGAGAAGGAGCAGCACGGCGATGACGTGCAAACCAGACGAGAGCCATAACGCCCACCGGATCCCGATTTTCGCAGGGACGGAGTGTAGTCCGTGTTTCCTATCGAAGTTGACATCTTGACACGCATAGATGATGTCAAATCCGGCTGTCCAAAGCAGCACAACAAGACACAGGACTATCGGTGGCAACGCGAAGCTTCCTTTGATTGCAATCCACGCACCGACGGGTGAGATGGAGAGCGCGAGTCCGAGCCAGAAGTGAGAGAATGCGGTAAAACGTTTGGTATAGGAATAACCCATAACCACAGCAAGTGCGACGGGTGATAAAGCAAAAGCGAGCGGGTTCAACCGCCATGCCGCGAAAACCAACAGGCCGGCAGAAACAATGGTAAAACACCATACCGCGCCCGTTGTGATTAAACCCGCAGGAATCGCACGCATGGCAGTGCGCGGGTTTATGCTATCAATCTCAGCATCGGCGAGTCGGTTAAACGCCATAGCGCAACTCCTTGCCCCTACCATCGCTACGAGAATCCAGCCGAGTTTTCGGAGCGGCGGAAAGCCGTCCGATGCGATAAAAGCACTCATCACAGCAAACGGAAGCGCGAAGACGGTATGTTCAAATTTGATCATCTCTAAGATAATTCTGAGTTTCCGCATCTTTGTCCCCGCAAACCGCTCACATTGTGTAGGCGCGAACTTTGCTCGCGACACCTACTGATGGCTGACCGCTTAAAAAGGCAACAGGTTACCTGCATCATCAAACGTAAACGGCTTCGTGTCCCCGATAACCGCTAACCTCGAATGCAATTTCGCATCTTCAAGCAACACCTCAGAGATGTCGAGTTCCGTCAATCTCAATGTGCTTTCAATCCGGATAACCCGTGCATCTTCCGGTTCGGTGAGACCGATGGTGTCCAATGCAATTTCAATCGCTTCGCGGTCGGTGTCGTAGTAGAAGGGGATTTTTGACTTCTGCGGTCCAAGCGCGGTGATACCGTTCATGTAGGTCGAGTGTCGATCAATCTTCTCCACAAGGCGGGTCGTTGTGAAATCGGCGAGTCCGATACCAGTGGCGTTGCCGTCGCTCTCTTCAGTGAGATCCCGGACAAAGATACGGAGAATCGCGGGTTTTGCCGGTTCAGGTTCAAAGTTCTGCATCATCCTGCCGATGACATTCGTATCCATACCGGTGCCACTGATATTTTTGCCTGTCCAATCCACGATCAGCAGATCAAGTTCATCGAATGGGAGTCGTCCCATCAGCGATTTCGCCTCAACGAGCAGTTCACGTTCGCTTTGAAGAAGTTGTGCAGCGGGCATCGCTACCGCCTTCGCGGTATCTTCATGTGCGTTTTCGATCAGACCCAAACCGAAAGCAAGTTTTCCGGTGTCGAGAATGAAGCCGCCGACTGCAGTGATGACGTGTTCAAAGCTATACTGGAAGAAGGCGCGGTGGTAGAGGTTTGCCCCCTGCTGTTTGCCGAGTCCGATCACCATCATTTTCATCAAGCCGCTCTCGATGGAGCCGTTAAAATCTGTATGTGCCTTGATACGATTCAGCGGGACGACGTGATCCGCTTCAGCAGCATACCGATCAAAGAAAACCGGCAAGCCATCTGCCGTTTTTCCGAGTTCCACGACCTCCATTGTCGCTTTCACCGGTGCGCCGACGGTCTCCTCGGTGATACCGTAATGTTCCAGGACGCTTCGTTGTCCTTCAGCGGTTGCACCACCGTGGCTCCCCATCGCTGGAACCACAAACGGTTTCGCGCCGAGTCCTTTGAGATAATCAACCGTTGCTTTAACAGCTATATCAACATTCGCGACACCGCGGCTGCCAGCGGTAATCGCAACAGTTTCACCGGGTTTGACAATAGCCGAGGCGTTAATCCGATCTAATTCTGCGTGAATCGCTGCCGGGAGATCAGCGAGAACGGGTGCCTCAAACTCCTGTTGAATCCGTGTCATTTTTGGAAGTGCCATGCGTTTCCATCCTTTATGTTTGGATTTTACAGGCAATTCTATCAGAAACAGGATAAGAGTGCAAGGGAAATGTGGGATAGCCGCAGAGTCATTCAATTGTAAATTTTTTGCGTTGTGTTTTCATAGATGTTAATACTTGGGATATACTACGTTATAATTCTGGAGAAATCCAAATTAAAGCGGGAGCATTTCGCAGCATTTCACAAGGAGGTAAAACCATGAACACAGAACACCATAGATGTCAATTTTAAAAAAATAACCGTCTCAGGCCCAGGCCCGGTAGGTTCGGTTTTGCGGTGTACTCACCTGCCCCGTGCCTCCTGATAAGAGGGGATATGGAAGGTTAGGGGGATAACGGAGGGTGTTTTGCTGGGGGGTTTCTTGCGACCTGCATTCCAACCTAACTGTATACTACCAGGGAACCTTGAAGATTCATAGCCCTCTTAGTCCCGTAGGTTGGGTTGAACGGCGTTGAGAAATCAGGTGTTGATATGCCAAAAGCACCTGAAAGTTAGTATCCCGCTATATCTACTCATCAACGGAGTGAAACCCAACTTTACACTGTCAAGGTTTCGGGAACTTCACGGTATCCAAAGCGTTGGGTTTCACTCGGTTTCTGGGGGCAGTTGTGTCTCTGGAGAAAGTTGTGTTTTCTCTGATTTGACGGGTTTCGGTGGTATCCGTTCAACCCAACCTACAGGACGATACGGTTCCCCAGGTCCGGTAGGTTCGGTTTCCTAACCGAACCGGATACTGCGCAGAAACCTTTAAGACTTCAAAAACCTCTTCAATCGCGTAGCGACGGCATCTGTATAGAAAAACGGGACCTCACAGAACTAAGCCCCGTAGGGGCGGCATCTGGAGATTCTGCTATGTTTTAAGGTCAATTATGATGAGAAACATGTTTTCGCTCCAGATAGCAACGATGCCCCGCTGTAACCCATCTCTACAAATGCAAACCGCATCTACTGGTTCTGAAATTAGCGTTTGAGGGCTGCCCATTGTGTTGCAAGTTTACCTCGCGGTTCGACGGGCAGGAACGTTTCAACGCCTTCCATGATCAGATTGATTTCGTCTTCGTCTAACGCACGGATGAAGACTGCGTAATCGTCCATTAAACCGGCAAAAGTCTCGCCACCTGTGCCGCCAATGCGGTAGGTTACATTCTCACCACGGGTCTCTTGGAAGTCCGTTTCGGCGACCATCTCACCATCAGCATAAATTTTGAATTTATCGCCATCGCCTGTGACGGCTACATGCATCCATTTATCCTTTTCAACGATCCCACCGTCGCTCTGACACAGGACCGTCCATCCACCGACCTGTCCGCGCCAAGAGAGGAGCCCTTGGTCTTTGTTGAGAAAGAAGGTATTGTGTCCAGAAGCACCCGGAAGACTCCGCCAGATATGTTCCCATGTGGTGCCTTCAAAGTTGGGATTAACCCAAGCCGAAATTGTGAACGGGTCTGCTTTGAAGATGTCCCCGTGAAGTGAGTCGGAGACTTGCATCTCGACGTAAGCAGTCGCGTCAAGTTCGATCGCGTCCCCGAATTTACCTTTAACCCACTTGGATCCGCCAGTAATTTCGCCGTGGTTATCGTTGCCTGTTGCGTCTTCTGAGTCACCATCAAACGGGTAGTATGCCACTAAATCTGGATCTTCGCCGGTAATCCCTAAAGTGGCACTCATCAGTAAAAAGGTGACCGCCAAAAATAACGTAAAGACTTTCATCGGAATCGCTCCTTTTAAGTGGTTCATTATTGAAGTTAGAGGGTTGATCTAAGTCTAAGCCAAATATTAACACATTCCATAAAAAAAATCAACTTTTGGGGCTTACGGATGCAGGGTTATTTAGTTTTCCATTTTCTTACCAAATTTTCGGACCCCAAACCCGGTAGGTGCGGTTTCCTAACCGCACCGGATCTTTAAAAAAAGACCTGAAACACAATAAATCCTTAAAACTAAATCGTCCTGCTTACGGATGTGAAAAGGGGCACCTGTTTAATCAGAACCCTCTTTGCTGACAACTGATAATTGAGTACTGACAACTATTTTGTCTTGATAAGGGATTCGTAGAGGGCATGGAGTTTTCCACCGATGCTGCGCCAATCATAATCCTGCTCGACGCGGGCGCGTCCATTTTCGCCAATCCTACGACGAAGTGAGGGGTCTGTGAGGAGTCGGGTGACAGCATCGGCAAAAACTGTCGGTTCATCGGCGATAAAGATTTCTTCACCGTCTTTGAGGTCTAAACCCTCCGCACCGACTGACGTGGAGACAATCGCTTTACCCATCGCCAACGCTTCAAGGATTTTTAGGCGTGTGCCGCTCCCGATGCGCAACGGCACGACAAAAACCGTCGCTTCGGCGAAATAGGGTTTGATCTCCGGGACGCGTCCGGTGACAATAACGCCTGCTCTCTCGGTTAACTTTTGCACACGTGCCGATGGGTTGCCACCGACAATCGAAAATTGGACATCGGGGACCTTCTCTTGTATTTGTGGTAATACCGCATCGGCAAAGAAGGCGACAGCGTCTTCATTCGGATACCAATCCATACTCCCAATATAAATGAGGTGTGCAGAGGCTTCAGACGTAAAATCAGGTTGGTAATGCGTGACATCTACACCGTTCGGGATGATCTCAATGGTATCCGCCGCGCAGTGTCGTTGAAAAACGGCGGCATCAATGTCAGAAGTACACGTGACCGCGTCGAACTTTGGGCTTAGCACGCGTTCATAGCGTTGGAATGCAAGCTGCTGCGTCCAATACGCGAATTTATAGAACGGATTGGTCGTTTCATCGCAGAGTCGCTGCCAGATCGCAGAGTCGACGTTCTGTTGTGAAAGCACACCGGGCAGGTCGGTGTCCGTCCGAAACTGTGCTGTATGGAACATCTCATAATGGACGAGATCGAAGTCTTCCGTCGCGACTAACTCCCTAAATTTCTGACGATAGGCAGGTAGGGCATAGCGGGCAATAGTAATCGGTTGCCGTTTGAGGAAGGCGTTGACGAGTGTACCGAACGATACGCGTGGAAGTGTCGGTGCGTTGCGGACGAGGTGAACCTGAATGCCTAACTGCTGCAATTGGGCAACCCCGGCCGCATCTGTCGGTTGTGTCTCCAAAGCGAGCAGTGTCACATCGCTTTTCGCTGCAATCTGTTTAAGGAGATTAAAAACCCGAATACGTCCGCCATCGGTGAGTGGAAACGGCACAGTAGGCGATAGGAAAAGGATTTTCATTTTTTTAATGAGGGTATCGCTTAACTGACGAAATAGTATGTTGACTTCTTGGGTAATGCTTCATAGCACCCTCCGGGGAGAAGCATGTTGGTTAGGACTTATGCACTACCTCTTAAAGTCCCCCTGATAAGGGGGATTTAGGGGGTTAAAAACTTAAAAATCTACCAGCGCGTGCTGAATTTGCGTAAGTCCTGTTGGTTTTTGATAAGGATACAGGTTTTAGATACACAAGTCAATGAAAAAATCAGGACGAAGATTCAGAACTCATATTTCTCGCGATGGATAGGGTGACGCGAAAGGGCGTAGTTATAGCGGAGAGTAAATGTGTCCTGTATCTGGTTTTTGTGTCTTCAACACCGCATAACTCTTGATTTCCATCAATAGCGACACCTTTTTTATTGCGTGGATCCGGCACTTCTGGTAATATATCAAGTAAGTGGAAACCAGAGGCATTTCTTGTCATGATTCACCTCAAAAAATGTGGAGATTTTTTTACGGTGAATTATAGTTGATGCAGCGTGAAAAGTCACGCTGTATCTATTTATGTCCCAATATTAACAGATGTGAAAAATATTAGGAAAAAACCGAAAACTAAATAGTTCTGTATAATTTGCTTTTGTCGTAAAGTATCGTATAGTATAAAGTTGGGTATAGGCTTGATTATTTTCACTTGAATAATATTTAAAATAGCCCTATTATAACGCTTTGTGCTATTTGTCTTCTCGGTGCCTTCGTGAACCAATATGTGGAACGTTCCTTTTGGCAAAACCAAAATCTTTTCTGAAGTTAAAAACTTTGGCAAGTCCCACAAAAATTTTTGCGGTTTTACACGGGTTAGCGAAACGAGTTCTCATTGGGTTTAAAATTAATAAGATGTTAGAAACCCTGATTTTACAAGGGTGTATGGTATGTGAACCCGTAGAAACACGATGACAAATCGGAAGGTTAGAAGCGTTGGCACGGTTTTTGCAAACATGAGTTTGATAAAATATCTTGAGTTGTGTAGGTGTTTTGCTTGGGTGTTTCCCGAGACTGCGCCTAAGCATGATGGACCTTTCTTCTTTCTACAGAGACGGAGGCATATTATTAATGATATTTTCTAAAGGGAATGCCCTTTTACTCTCGTTGGTGCTTGCGCTTTCTGTGCCAGCAGTATCGGCATCTGAGAAGGACTCACCTCCTCCAGGATACCGGATTCATCGATCTATTCCGCCACAGGGTGCCAGGACCCACGTAGTCGTCCCGGGGGAAAGGTTTAGTGCCAGCGGGTTCAAACGTTGGATCTACGGCAGCGACTATCGGGATCTCTGGACCACCCCAATCGAAGTTGCAGTCCTCGACCTCGACAGCGTAGGGGGCGGGCTGACACCCCTTCGGACTGGCGGATTCGGACAGTCCATATCCCTTCATTTCACAGGTGAGGATGGCCGCCGGTATACGGTTCGTTCCTTGGACAAAGATCCCACCAAACGGATATGGGAAGTCCTCAAGGGAACGATTGCCGACGACTTCCTTCAGAACATGGTGAGTGCGCTTCTGCCGACAGGCGCACTTGTAATTGATCCGCTGATGGAAGCCACCGGCATTCTCCATTCCAAGCATACGCTTGTCGTTATTCCAGATGATCCGAGGCTCAAGGAGTACCGCGAGCAATTTGCTGGTCTTATAGGAACACTACAGGAACACCCTTCCGAAGGGGTTGATAACACTCCCGGCTTTGCAGGTTCCCGGCAGATCAGCGGTACCGAGAAGTTGTGGGAGCATTTGGAAGAAACGCCTTCTAACCGCGTTGATGCCCCCGCTTTTCTAAAGGCGAGATTGATGGATTTTCTCATCGGCGACAAAGACCGTCATGATGGTCAATGGAGATGGGCGCGGTTCCCCGATGGTGAAGGGCATATCTGGGTCCCGATACCGGAGGATCGCGACCACGCTCTTAGCGACCTTGACGGGGTCGTCATGGCAGTCGCGCGGAGAGGTATCCCCGTTTTCATGGAATTCGAGGATAAGTATCCAAGTCTGTTGGGCTTGACGATTACGGGTTGGGAACTCGATCGCGAATTCCTTGTTGAACTCGATAAGGCTGCATGGGACTCGGTGGTAACAGCGTTTTGCGAGGATCTACCCGACCCGCTTATAGAGGCAGCGGTAAGGCGGCTTCCACAGCCGTATTACGACATCGTTGGAGAGGCTCTGACGCAGGCACTCAAATCGAGACGGGACGCATTGCCGCAATTTGCCAGCAGGTACTATGCATTGATTACCCGCCAGCCTGAAATCAAGGCGACGGATCAGAACGAGTACGTCGTATGTGAGCATACGCCGAGTGGTGATTTGGTCGTCCGTATCGGTCTCATAGAAGGTCCCGATGGAGAAAGGAAGGCACCCTATTTCCAGAGGACCTTCGCTGCCAAAGAATCGCGAGAAGTTCGAATATACCTTCGGGGTGGAGATGACCGTGCGGAAATATCAGGCACAACCGGGCGCATTACCGTTCGTATAGATGGCGGCGGTGGGGACGACACGTTTACAAACGCCTCCGAGGCTGGTGCCTCAAAGACTCGGTTCTATGATTTTCGAGGAAAAAATCAGTTTGTCAAAGGCAAGGGCGCGAAAGTCGATACGACTTCCTACACACGTCCTCCGGGATGGATCCCTATTTTACTTGCCCGGTATGCCCTGGACTGGGGGAAGCACACCTTTACTTATCCGAGCGTTACAGTAAATCCGGATCTGGGTCTGTTCTTGAGGGCACACCACAGCCGGATGTATTTCGGCTATCGAAAAGCCCCTTTCGCTTCGCGGCATTCTTTCAGCGTTGGACTTGCCACGAATGGTTTCGAGCCTTTTGCCTCCTATACCGGGGACTTTCGCCGCGTACTGCCCAATCTTGACGGAAGCGTTCGCTTCAAGTATTCTGGTATCCAGACAATCCGATTCAACGGATTCGGCAACGACACTCAGATTTCAGAATCGTCATCCTTCTATAAGGTGGAACAGAGTCATGTCGCTTTCACACCCTCTCTCTATTTTCGCAAGAAAGCGCATGAGGAAGATGTGCCTGGGGGACCTGCGGAACCGCTCCGCTCGGTATTGACCGGGCATCTGGGGCCGATCATCAAGTATTCAAGCACGCCATTAGATGCCAACGAGGACAGATTCATCTACTCGCCGGATCGTCCGGTGTATTATGGCACAGGGTACTTTGGTCAGGTAGGCGCGTCGGGTGAAATCAAGTACGACACGCGAAACAATCCCGCATATCCCACTCGTGGGTTTTTGATCAGGGCTGCTGGAGCTGTCTACCCTGAAGCTTGGGATGTGGAGTTTCCCTTTGGCAGTATAGACGGTAGAGTGCACACTTACCTTACTGCTCCTATTCCGACGAACCCGACCCTGGCTCTGAGGGTAGGTGCCAAGAAAGTATGGGGGACTTTTCCTTTCCACGAAAGTGCCTTCCTCGGCGGGCCCGGCTTTGCTGCTACCGGTCTATCGGATAGTCATATACGCGGTTTCCGAAAAAATCGGTTCGCTGGAGACACCTCGGTGTATGGGAATGCCGAACTGCGACTTGTGCTGCTCCCCATCAACGTCATAGTGCCCGGAGAGTTCGGCGCGTTCATTGCGGCTGATGTCGGCAGGGTCTTTTTCGCTGAAGATCCGAACGATGCCGATAAGTGGCACGCGGGTATTGGTGGCGGATTCTGGCTCTCTTTTCTCAAACGTAAGCAGACCTTGAGCGTTGCGATCATTAATGGCGATGACTTGACGGGCGTGTATCTGCGCGCTGGCTTCATGTTTTAGCCAATCAAATAGGAGAAATAGCGTATGCTCAACAAGATATATGGCATACTCAACAACATAATTATACGCCTCGTTGTTTACTATCTTGCCTGGCTTTTAGCACTCGGCGGGATTTTTCACCTCTTCCCGCAAATTCTCATTTATGTCTCGCAAGAGCGTGAACGGGTCCAAGGGCGTGAACGCCTCTTTGAAGGAGAACAAGGTGATCTGGAGAAAATCAAAGAGGGGGTTGCCACGCTTGTTGAAGGCAATATCAAAGAAGTCCTGCTCATGGTTACATTTGTGGATCCAGCGCGTACCATTCCGGTTATGGTTGCTCTGGCAATGGCTTTTTGGGTTACGCTCCCGATTACGTGGTTATATCGGTGGACGCGACCGCGCAAGAAATACAGTCAATCCTTCGCACACACTTTGCTCGTTATACCTATTGCCATATCGTTAGTCGTTTTTTTGGTCAAGGATAGTATTGCCCTTGCGTTCAGTTTAGCGGGCATCGTGGCCGCTGTCCGTTTTCGTACTTCACTTGAAGAACCCATGGATTCCGTATATATGCTTATGGCTATCGGGATAGGGCTCGCGGCGGGGACGCAACTTATTTTAGTGGCTTACCTGGCATCCGTGGTGTTTGTCATCATTACTCTGGCTGTATGGAAAAGCAATTTTGGCGCGCAACCGGAAGTACTCTCTGGCTGGAGAATCGATAATTCTGGAAAATGGGGCCCAGCCCCTGGAGAAAGAGGCATTGCCACCGAAAACCTTTATAATGCTCAGATTGAAGTGTACACGACGAAGGTGAATGTAGCCAAAAAATCAACTGTGCAAATTCTTGAATCCAGTACCAAACGGTGGCAGGTAGCAGGTGTGGTCGAAAACACAGATGGGACTTCAATCGTTGTATTTGATGCTTGGCTAAAAAAATCTGTCACTTTGCCTTCCTTTATACAGGATATTGAAGAAAACGGAAGAGGGTGTATCAACGACGTAAAACTGAAGGGGAAAGAACTCGGGGGAGGATAATCACACATGCAGAATCGCGGAAATAAACTTTTGTTAGGATTCCTTGTTTTTAGCCTTCTTATCCTTTTAGTGTCGATGGTTTATAGAGAAAATCCGTCAACAGGTTTGCGTGAAGAGAAGGTCGATAAAGAGAAGCCATCAGCAAGTTTGAATGGGGAGCAAGTGAATAAAGAGAATTCACCAACAGATTTGGGTGAAGAGCAAGTGAATAAAGAGAATCCACCAGTGGGTTTGAGTGAAGATTTGCTAAATATGAATCCAAACGCTATACTTGACCACCTTTCGGCGGGCACGAAGGCGGTAGGACAAAGGAAAATATCGCTTGAAAGTTATGACCTGAAAGTAGAGACCGCGACGCATTGGAAGCTGCCCGGACGTCTCTATGAGATTTCTGGCTTAGCAATGACTCTGGACAATCGACTCATGGCTCACAATGATGAAAAGGCGGTTATTTACGAGATAGATTATCGGCATGGGGAAATCGTAAAAGCATTCCAATTAGCGGATATGAAGGACCCGGTAAACGGTGATTTTGAGGGTATTGCGATAGTTAACGATCAGGTCTATTTGGTCACAAGTTCAGGGCGCATATACGAAGGCAATAGGGGAACTGATGCGGAATCCGTCCTTTATAATAGCTATACTACTGGCATCGGTAGAGATTACGAAATAGAGGGTTTAGCGTACGACGCAAGTCAACAGGCACTCTTACTGATGAGCAAAGGCTCTCGTAAAGCAGACCTGAAAGAACAGTTGGTTCTATACCGTTGGTCACTTGACAAGAAACAACTCATTGAAGATGCACATATAGTCATACCTGTCATTGAATTCACACGTCATATTAAGGGGAAGGAATTTCAGCCTTCCGGCATTGAACGACACCCTGTGTCAGGAAATTACTTTGTCATCGCTGCGCGTCAGGGGGCAATCGCGGAGGTTACCCCGTGGGGGCAGGTCGTTGCAGCCAGGCAGTTTCCTGCCCAATGGCATCGTCAACCTGAAGGGATCACCTTCACTACAGATGGCACACTCATAATTGCAGACGAAGGGTCGGGTAAGAAAGCGAGACTCACACTTTATCCGGTTTCCGAAAATCGGTAATAGCAGTACAAGGATCTATCTGTATTAGTTTTTAGTGACACCTGCCTCGTCAATGGTGATCTCCTGCTTGGCAGAATCGATACGCACCTTTGTCCCGATCGGAACGACGAACATCGGATCCGTGTGCCCGAAGTCCATATTGGTGACAATGGGCATGTCGTTTAACCCAAACTCCTCGCGGATTGTTTTACAGAGCGCATCGTCGTATTCAGCAAACGTATCAGGATCAACACCGCCACCGGGGCGCCCAAGCAAAATACCGCTAAGTCCGTCAAGAATATCCATTGCTGCGAGGCATCTCACAAACCGTGCTAAAAATGAGGGCGGAAGCCCCTCTTCAGAGGTTTCCAAGAAGAGCACAGCACCTTGAAGATCCCCAGCAGCGGAGAAATAGTCAGTGCCGCGAAGCCAGTCCAAAACATCAACGCAGCCGCCAAAAAGTTCACCTTCAGCGATCCCATCTGTCTGATGAAATCTCCAACCCTCACACGGGTTCAGTTTCCGGCGAATAGATTGGTTTTCAGGGTTCTCCCAGGGCAGATATTCAACCGTCCATTCCTTTCGATTTGGTTCAATAACGCCAATCGGTTCGGCGGAAAAGAGGGTGCGTCGAACGGAATCTACCATATACGGAAACATCCCGCAGTTTTCAGCGAATCCTGCCATAAACGAGGGCCCGTAAAATGAAACGATCCCCGCTTTAAAACAAGCAGCGTGCGAAATAGTCGTATCCGAAAACCCCATAAAGACTTTGGGATTCTTCCGAATCAGGTCCAAGTCGATGTAGGGCAGCGTGCGGATTGAATCTTCACCACCGATCGTTGAGATAATTCCGTCGATTGTCTCATCGGCAAAGGCTGCCATCAAATCGTCGGCACGCGCTTCGGGATTTTTGGCAAGCCAATCCGCATCGCGCAATGCGTGTGCTGTTTCGGTAACCGTTACGCCGAATTCTTCTTCAAATTGCCGTTTCCCTATCTCGTACCGGTACCGGACAGTCCCCGGACCTCCCCAAGAAAGTGAGATCGCTGCGATACGGCTACCGGGACGCAGTATTTTGGGTTTTATTTTCTTCATTTGAAATCCCGACTTTCTCTTTTAAGGTCTCAATGAATGTGAGCAACCGTTTTTTTACTAACTGACGTGAACTCGGTATTGGTGGCGGTGGTTCAAAAATAGTACCTCGCTCACTTTGTACCCAACCTTTTACGTTGTCATCAGCCCTAATGTGAAGCCATCTGCTTTCAAGATCAAGGTAGACCTTTAATCGATCGTCCTCACTTCGGATGTTATATGTCATCGAAAGGTCGGTTACCTCCCAGCTGACTCCCTCTTCGATTGTTGATACTTCTGCGCGTCCCGCCAGCGGTATTTTCGCTGTTTTGAATCCTTGGCTCAGTTCCTGAGACAATTTGCCTTCGATGAGAGAAGCCTGCGCTGCTGAACTAACCTCAAACAGCAACGTCAGAATTTCATACTTGGACTGTTGGTAGACAATAAGGTTTTCCTTACCGTTCGTGATCCGATAAGTCTGACCGTGTTTCTTATCTTTAATGAACCACTGTTTGTTTGTCTGTCCGGTAGAAACTTCCATATCCGTTGAAAGTTCCAGTTTGTTTGTGTCAAACGCGTTCTTTAGGTCAGGGAGATAGACATCAATCTGGTTATCTGTTCTGGTGACTATATACCCAGCACCCGGCGCATTCCTGAGCAGCCACTCTTCACCGCTTATCAAAACTTCAAGGCGCGGCGCACTCGGACCAAAGCGGATATTTTCTGTCATATTCGCGAACATCTTTTGCCAATCGATCTCTGTTCTCAACGCCTTGTCCAGAGCGGCTCCTTTGAGACGCGCACGATGTGTCAATGCCGCGCTAAACAGAAGTTCACGTCCCAATTTACCACTGCTCAGGTTGCTGATATATTGCCTATCCAAATTGAAGCGATATACATCTTTAGTGTAGGCAAGCGGTTTTGAAGTGACTACTGGTCTTCCGCGCACTGCTGTACGCGTGTGAATCTGAAATTTTGGAACCTTCGTCTGCTGAACGGGTGGTGCTTGAAAAACATAAACGCCAAAGCCGAAACCGACGAAAACGACAAAGATAATGATAAATGTCAGGCTTTTCAGAAGTGCTTTCATGTTTGCTCCTATTGCCGCCGTGTGTCCTGTTTTTTTTTAAGGCTTACGCAAAATTCGGATGCCTACCCATACACGATTAACGAAGTTTGGTGCCTCACCGATTCGGGTAAGCCCTATGGTTTAGTCAAGGTCTGATGCCTTAAAGCGCGCGGCGCTGCTTACCAAGTGTCTAAGTTCATCGACTTGTTCATTGTGGATACGCGGTGCGATCTCTCTAAGGCTTTGCGATACGGCTGCCAAATTTCCATCTTTTGCCCAAAAGCTCTCGCGCAGAATTTCTGCGAATTCCGCTACAATCGCTGCGAGTTGAAATTCAGCGGATGCCGCTTGGAATGTCCGCTTCAACTGTGTTGTGAAAATTTCCTCGCTAATTTCGGAGGGACGATAGGTATCCGGATCCTCGTAACGTATAGAGACAGTCGCCAAATGTCCTCTCGCACCTTCAGTGAGTTTAATTTCATAAAGTGCTGTGACGCTGTGACCTGCACCGATTTCTCCGCCATCTGCGCTGTCATCCCGAAATTCCGCATGGTCGAGCCGACGGTTTTCATAGCCTAGCAGTCGAAAACGACTGACGACTTGCGGATTAAAGTCAACTTGGACCTTTGCGTCTTTAGCGATAAGTTGTAGGGTCCCTGTTAAGTTTTCAACAAAGACACGTTTCGCTTCATTGAGGGTGTCCACATAAGCGTAACTACCGTTGCCGTTATCAGCAAGTTGCTCCAGAAGGACATCGTTGAAATTCTCGATGCCGACCCCGATTGTTGTTAAGGTAATCCCCTCCGCAACATGCCCGCGAACTTTTCTGAGTATGACATTAGGGTCTGTTGCGTCAACATTGGCAACGCCGTCGGAACAGAGGATCACACGGTTGATGCCGTCAATCTTTGGATTGCGCAAGGCGAGGCTGTACCCAAGGCGGAGTCCTTCGTCAACATTGGTTGCCTCCTCTGGGACAAGCGAATGGATTGCTGCCAGGATCCCCTCACGTCCCTCAATACCGGTATGCGGAAGGACGATCCGCGCTCGGTTACTGTAAGCGACAATAGCCACCTTATCCCGCGGACGGAGCTCTTCAACCAAAAGCGTTAGCGCACCTTTGACCAATTCCAGCCGGTTTTCGATGGCCATTGAACCAGAGACATCAATGACGAAAGTCAACATCGCGTCCTTTCGGTTTTCGTCGGGAACCACGCGCCCTTGTATACCGATTCGGAGCAACTGGAGTTGTTCGTCATCTTGGGGAACTCGGAGCCGTCTGCGATTTTGCGGCAATCGGAGGTGCCCGCCTTCACCAAATCGGGATGGCGCGCCCTCAACGTGCACAGCAAAGGCTTCACCCCATGGGGGGCGGTAATTGTAATCAAAAGCATTAACAAATTCCTCTACTCGAACAGCTTCCGGGGGCGGAAGATATCCATCCCGAAGATAGTTGCGCGTGATGGAATAGGAGGCGGTATCGACATCCATACCAAATGTCGAAAGGTGATCATTTCTTGTATCAATAAATTGATTCGTACCGTAATCCTTAAAGACGGCACCACTCGGAGGAGGCAATCCGAAAGATGTGCCGCCTTGCGAAGTATACCCGTCTGTAGCATACGCACTCTCCGCTTCGTCAGCACTATCAGAACCGCCGCAGCCCGTGTAGCTAAAAAGCATCAGCCCGCACATCGCAAGGACAACGCTTAACGGGTATACCATTTTAAATTCAGTTTTCATGAGAAATAGCTCCTTTTGGTTTCCGCTGCTGAACCTGTCTGAACTATATTCCCGCCACTCCGTCGTGTATAATACCTAACGAGTCTTGGCGGAAAATTGTTGACATTAAGTTGGTAGCAGTCCACAATTACAGGAAAATTGGTAACGAATTATGTTCAACGCGTGATAGATTGCCCTACCATGAAGGCGATGCTTAATGAATAGGACTTACGCAGGTTGCTCTTTTGTAGCATAGGAGACCGTTAGCCTGTGCACTGAGAACGTCTCTGTTTTTTCAGAGTTTGCCCGCTAACAGAGCATCATATCGTCAAAATTGCGTAAGTCCTGATGAATTATGCTCTGGTTTTGAACGTGCGACGCATCGCACAACTATAAATCCGGTGTGTCATACACCTGTTATTGATTTGTTAGATACTTAAACGTCATTAATTCTTCAGAAATTACATTTTCCGCGGCTTTAGGAACTATGCAAGACTTAAATCCATTAGCAGCCGATTTAAACCAACAGATTCGCTCCGCCTCACCAGTGGTTTTCGCACTTCTCTCTGAGTTAGGGAAACGCATCTACCTCCCGAAAGGTATTTTGAGCCAGACAGCAGAGGCAAACACGAAGGCACACCAGTTCAACGCGACGCGCGCGATCGCCTTAGATTTTTCAGAGGATGCGGGCGACATGATGCACCTACCGGTCTCGCGGGAACTGGTACCGGAACTCACACTGGAAAGTATCTACGGCTACGCGCCCGTACTCGGTCAACAAGAATTACGGGAAGCGTGGAAAGCGCATCTTTTGCAAGAGAATCCGGCACTCGCGGGAAAAACATTCAGTCTTCCAATTGTGACAAGCGGTATGACGCACGGATTTAGTCTACTCGCGGAACTCTTCGTAGATAGTGGGGACACCCTTGTGTTACCAGATAAGATCTGGGGAAATTACCGACTCATCTTCCAAACCAAAGCGGGCGCGAATATCCAGAGTTACCCGTTCTGCAACGCTTCGAGCGATTTTAACACACACGGATTTCGTGAGGCACTCGCCAACGCTACTGCTGAAAAATTGCTAATCCTCCTGAATTTTCCGCACAATCCGACCGGTTATGCGGTTACCCGCGTAGAAGCACAGCAGATTGTGGACGCGATTGTGGCACGGGCGGAGACGGGCTGCCATATCCTTGTTATGATTGATGATGCCTACGCCGGTTTGTGGTACGATACAACGGTCATGCAAGAATCGCTTTTCGGGTTATTAGTCGGGTGCCACCCGAATGTGGTGCCAGTGAAAATAGACGGTGCCACAAAAGAGGAATACGCATGGGGGATACGTGTGGCGTTTATCACCTTTGGACTTGAAGAGACAGCAATGGAGCCACTCGCGCAAAAATTGAGTGGACTCATCCGAGCGAATACCTCTGGCGCGGCACAGGTCTCCCAAACGCTGATCCTTGAAGCGATGAAGGCATCGAGGTATACTGAGCAGAAACAGCACAACTATGAAACCCTTAAGGCACGTGCGTTGAAAGTGAAAGCGGTCGCGTCTGATGGGCGGTATGCGAAGCTTTGGGAAGTATATCCGAGTCATGCAGGTTATTTCACGTGTCTGAACCTTAAATCTGGGAACGCGGAAACCATTCGACAGCGGCTTTTGGCTGAACACGGCATCGGCACAATCGCACTTGGTGAAACAGAATTGCGAATTGCCTACTCATGTCTTGATGAATCAGATATCGAGACGGTATTTGCGAAGATTGCGAGGGTTATTGAAGGGGTGTAGGGAACAGCGCGAAAGCTGTTCCCTATAGGCGTTAGATTTATTGTGCTGCCTTCAAGGCACCCCATGTAGTGGTGACTTTCCCACCGGGTTCAACAGGTGTAGTTGGTGGGTCTCCGACGGTTTTTCGGAAATAGACATCATCTTCAACATCGTTCGGACCCGCCCAGACCCAGTATGCCGTTGAGTCAGGATCTTTCAAAGTTTGACGCATCGTGTCTGCACCGAAGCCCCAGATACCTTCACCAAACTGATCAAGTTGTGTCGCATTATCCCAACCACTATCGTCGAAATCGGGTTGTTCCCAACCGTCTTTGCGATCTGCAAGTGGTGCACCGGCATCCGCTTTCCAAGTGTCATCGGAAGGAATATAGGTGCCGTCGTCAAGGATAACATCAAACAGTGCACCGCCGCGCCCGGTATCACCGGGTTCCGCGTCGTGGACATAGACACCGATAACGGCGTAACCATCCGGCATGTCAAATTCGGTAATGCTGGCTTGTTGCCAGTTATTGCCTTCGGCAACCTGTTCGCCGTTAACGAAACCGACCCAAGAGTTGTCACCATTGATACGGAGTGTCGCTGCCCAGGTCACTGAAGCAACTAAGGCAAAAACTAAAACCAAAATTGTTGGGGTAAGAAATTTTTTCATTGTGTTCTCCTTTTTTTACGCTATGACAGGCACGCGCGGTTACATAGCGTCGTTTTTAATACGCGCCCATGTGGTGGCGAGTTTGTCTTGCGGCTCAACGGGAAGTGTGCCGATCGTATATCGGAAATAGATATCATCTTCGGCATCGTTGGGACCGCACCACACCCAGTTTGCTTCACAATCCGGGTCTTTGAGAATTTGTGCCATGATTGCAGCACCAAATCCCCAAATACCTTCCCCGAATTTTTCGTAGATTTCGAGTTCATCTTCCCATTTGCTGTCGTCGAAATCGACCTTTTCCCAGCCATCTTTCCGATCAGCGAGGAGTTTGCCGGTATCACATCGCCAGCCATCTTCGCCTGTGCCGATGTAATCCGGCTTGGCATCAAGGATAATATCGGCGAGGAACCCGCCTCTACCGGCGGCACCGGGTTCGGCATCGTGGACATAGACGGCAATTTGGGCAAAGCCTTTGTCCAGTTTAAATTCACTGACCGTGGGGGCTTGCCAATTTCCGCTTGCAGCGACCTCTTCGCCGTTAATAAACGCAACCCATGTATTATCACCGCTGACCCGCAATGTGCCTTTTTTCGGCACAGCATTTGTCGTTTGTATCAAAAGTACACCGCTTAGAAAGATCGCGAGTACTAAGTAGAGCATTGATCGGGTTTTCATAAAAACCTCCATAGATGCACGGTTAAAACCGTACGGATTATTTGTTACGGCACGCGTGATGTATCTACTTTTTGCCGTGTGTGTTTGATTCGAGTGCTAATTGTCCTGTGAGGTCTGCAACGAACTGATAGGCGACACGTCCAGACCGTCCACTTGAGGATGCCTCCCACTCTAACGCTGCTCGGTGGAGCGTCTCCGTTGGAACAGAGAGTCCTCGTTTTCGCGCATAGTGGGAGACAATCTCTAAATAAGTATCTTGTGAAATTCGATGGAAAGCGAGGCGTAAACCGAAACGGTCGCTCAACGAGACCTTTTCCTCCGTCGCTTCGCGCGGATACAACTCATCTTCATCGTTCTGAGGATATTGGTTTTCACGTACTTGTCGAGGCATCAAGTGCCGACGGTTTGAAGTGGCATAAATGAGAACATTGTCTGGACAGGCGGAGATACCGCCTTCGAGCATCGCTTTGAGCTCACGGTATTCGGGTTCATCTTCGTTGAATGCGAGATCATCACAGAAAAGGATATAGTACTCCGGACGTTCCCACAATACCTCCGCAATTTCTTGTAGATGGATAAGTCCCTCTTTGCCAACACCTACCAGTCGAAGCCCTTCGTCAGCGTAACGTTCCAGCATCGCTTTAACAAGCGAGGATTTCCCAGTGCCACGGTCGCCCCATAGCAAGACGTGGTTCGCGGGCAGTCCTTGTAGAAATTGCCGCGTGTTTCGATCTAACGCTGTACATTGTGAGTTTATGCCGATGAGATCCGTACTATCAACAAGATGCGGGTGTTTAACAGGCATGAGATATCCTGTTCCATTCTGTGCTCGCCACTGAAAGGCGATGTAGTCGTTGAGACACTCACTTGATGTGAGCGTCGTACGCGCGTCCAAGCGGTTTAGTAGACTATCGGCTTTTTCCAGCAATTCCGTAAAGAGTGGGAAGATGCCTTCCATCTCCTTGTTCTTCTTAGACATAGTTTAATTGGATTGGTTTAAAATATCAGCGGAGGTGTTGCGTATTAGGTTATGGCCTTATTTTTCACTGTTGAAAACCCGTTTTACCCAATCTTCGAGCACAGGATCATTGGAAATCGCTCTCAACAGCCAAGTGCCGCCCCATTTGATACCGAGTCCTATTGTCGCCGCGCCTACTGCTATTCCCAGAGGAACGGTTATTATTACACCTATTAATCCTTCCATATTTGATCTGCTCCCATTAAGTTTCAAATCTTGCTCTGAACGCCAGACTTATTAGATAGTTTAACAACTTCGGTAGATGATTGTCAAATCAATCTATAGGATTTTGACAAGGCAGCGTGCTATAGATACTTGTCTGCAAACGTCAACGGAGAATTCAGTTATATCAATATAATCTTATTTTTCAGAGGCGTTAAGAACCCGTCTCAGCCATTTTTCAAATTCAGGATCGCTGTAAATGATTTTCAAAAACCATCTACCACCCCATCTGAAACCCAGGGCAATACCCACACCAATCATGACTGCCCCCAACATAGCCCCTAACGGATATACTAATAGCATCAATAATATGACTTCTCCAAAGCCTGGTCCGCCCATTGTTACCCTCCTTATGTGATTGTGAGTTTTATTTATGATCATGCCCGCTTCCGAAGTGGACATACCAAAATTATGGAGAAAATTTCTTCAACTGTCCCCACGTTAGTGTTAACTTGCCTGTTGGATCAACGGCGAGGGGACCGCCGAACGTTAAAGTGCCAAGATTCGCGGAGTCGTCCGGATTCAGACCGTGCCAATCCATAAACACAAGTCCACCCTTCTTCTCCGGATCATCCGTGCCTTCCTCATATCCGGGTGTAAACCCGACTTCGGTTCCCTCCTTGACTTTTACCTTCGTGAGCGACGTAAACGGCATCGCCACCTCATAAATCATACCGCCTTTACCCAATTCAGGTGTCGGCACGATCGCAATATCGGATTTTGGGAGATCCGGATTTTTGATCGCACTGAAATCAGTAACGAGTGCCTTCTTGTTAATAAAAGCGAAATTCGGCTTGCACGCAGGGGCTCCGACGCCGACTTGCTCCCAGTCGATGTACAGAAAAATTGTATCGCCTACCCAAGGTTGTCCGGCATTCGCCGCTGGTGCGAAAATATCGTCGCGCACCGCCGCTGCAAAATAAAAAGTTTTCGCGTCATACATGGTCGACCAAGTCATCGTCAGGTCATCTTTCCCTTCCCACGCGCCTTGTCCCCGAAGCAGCTCATCCTCTGAGTCAAACGCGACCCAGATGGCATACTTCCAATCATCAAGTTTTCCATCAATCTTGGGGGCGTTCGGAATAAACCCCGCGATGGATTCTCCATATTCCAACCCAAACGCATCGCTGTTGTCCTCTGGAAGAAAGTCTGCATTGACTGTAAAAACGAGCAGAAACCCGAAGAGGATAGATAAAATCATCGTTTTCATCGTGTGACTCGCTCCTTTGCTAATGCACGGTTGTTAACGCTGTTACAATTTTTTCACCGGTTCTAAACGTAGTACCTCGCACTGGCAGATTTAAACTTTCTTAGACACCTGTTCTGCCAACTGCATAAGTGCGGGCGAAATGTCCAATTTGTCAAGTTCCACCTCAATCAAGACAAAATGTTGCGTCTCAGCAAGTGCTGCTTTCATGGCAGCATCAAATTCGCCTTCGGTACGGGCAATAAATGCACGTCCTGCGCCAAAGAGTTCGGGTATATGGGTGTAGTTCCAATTTTCTATATCGTTAAAGGGGCCTTCAATAAAGGGACGGATGGTGCCGTATCCCTGGTTGTTTAAAATCAGAACAATCGGATTGAGCTGGTAGCGAATCGTCGTTGAGAGTTCGGTGCCGGTCATTTGGAATGCCCCATCGCCTACGATGACAAGTGGTCGGGCTGTGGGTTTGCCGAGTTGGGCACCGATTGCGGCGGGAACTGCAAACCCCATTGAGGTGTAGTAGGCAAGCGCAATAAAATCGGTACGTGCCGGAAGCCGTAAGTCTAAAGCCGCCCAGAGGCTGTCACCGATGTCAGGGATAACTATCATGTCTTCAGACAGCAGTAGATTTAGTTGTTGGAACAGGCGTTGCATTGTCAGCGGCTGGTCGGGCATCATCTCGAAAGGTTCTGGCACTTCCATGACCCATTCCAAATCTATGTTCCCCCGTTCATGGAGTTCCGGAGAATACAAGCCATCAATAAAATCTTCAAAGGTGACATTTTCATAGGTAGAGTAGCCGACCGAGATTTTATCCGAGGTTGCGTACACCTGGCGACTGCGCTCCAAGTTTGCCGTGTAGATGCCGAGGTTGACATCGGTCATAAATGCACCGAGGGTAATAAGACAATCGGAAGATTCAACGAGTACTGTGATTTCTTCCCTGCTCATCGCGCCGCCGTAAATACCTAAGTAGAGCGGATGAGCCTCTGGCATTACCGATTTGCCCAGCAGCGTTGTCACCACGGGAAACTGTTTTTCTTCGGCAAGCTGGAGTAATTTGTTTTGGTAGCCGAATCTGTGGAGTTCCGCACCTGCCAAAATGACAGGATTTTCGCTCTGATTTATGAAGGCAATTGCATTTGCTAAGGCGGCCTCTAATGTCTCAGGGGCACTCTGGCGGTCTCTCGTTGAAGGACGTTGGAAGAGTGTCCCGAGCACACCGACTCTATCCCGTGGCAGTTCTATGTAGCCCGGACGCTTGTGCCAATACACAGCGTCGAGCACTCTATCTATCTCGTTAAAGGCGGTAAAGGGTTCATCAAGGAGTGCGGATGCAACGGTTATCTCGTCATAAATACGTTGTTGTGTGTAGAAATCTTTACCTTTATGGTGCAAAAGTCCCTCTTCGCTACGCTCTTCTATCCCCGGGCTTCCGCTAATCACAACGAGAGGTGATTTTTCAGCGTAGGCGGCAGTAACAGCGTTGATCATCGATAGCCCACCAACACCATACGTCACACATGCAGCGCCGATGCCTTTTGTCCGGGCATAGGCGTCTGCAGCAAATCCCGCAGTTTCTTCTCGTGTCGTACCGATGTGTTGAATAGGGCTTTTCTCGATCATATCGAAAAACTGCACTACATAATCACCCGGAATACCAAAAATGTGATCAATACCGTAATATTGCAATTTTCTCAGAAGGTACTCACCGATAGTGATCTGTCCATTTTGCATTATTAGTGCCCCTTTTTTGGTTGTTAACGGCGTTGCTCTCTTCTCACCGACTCTAAATTTAGCAGCTCAGACACATCTTTAAGAACAGCATAAACGTCATAATCCTCGAAAACTGCGCGTGGCGTGACACCTGACAGCACAGCGATAAAGTCTATATGAGCCTGCTGTGCGGTTTTGGCATCGGTTACACTATCCCCAACATAGAAGCAATTTTGGCGGACACACTCCAATCTTTCAACTGCTGTCAGCAAACCCGTTGGGTTCGGTTTCTGCTCAGACACATCTTCAAAACCGATGATGACTTCAAACGCGTCCGTCAGCTGCTCCCGTCTGAGCACCGATTCGATACGGTAACGATACTTCAGTGTAACAATACCGAGTCGGATCCCTAATTTCTGCAACGCTGCGACTGTTTCTGGAACAATGTCAAAGAGTTCCGTCATGTCAGTTATCACTTCATCAGCGCGTTCAACGAACAGTCGTATAAACGCATCAGTGTGATGGATGTATTCCTTCCCGACTAACATCACCAAGGCATCGGGTAGTGATAGACCGATTGTCTTCCGAATCTCGGCATCCCCAGCGAGTGGAAGACCGAGTCTGTCAAGTGCGAAGTTAATACATTCAATGACCCCCTCAGAAGAGTCTGCCAGCGTATAGTCAAAGTCGAAGATGATGGCTTGAACGGGCGGTTTCAATTGTCTCAAAACTCAAGTTCGGGTATCCCGACCTCCGCTGCTGTTTCTTGAATCTGTCGCCACGTTTCGTCGTCAATAGGGATCCCCTCGCGTAAACGCAGCTCCGTTTGGCGTGCCTCAATCTCACCCGGGGTCAGAATTTCCTCGAATCCCGGTGCAGTCGGTGAGGCTTTCACGTGGGCAACGAGTCCTTCAACATGATCATAGAAGTCATTAAGTGGCGTAAAATTGGCGATGTCCAGTACAATCATCAAGACACCGTTCTGGAGCCGTGTGTTCCCTGAACCGCTACAGCCCGCCCCAGACAGCGCACCGCCAAGAATGTCAATCAGCAGGGCGAGGGCGTACCCCTTATGTCCGACAATCCCACCGAGCGGTAACAACGCACCGGGTGGAGATGCCATCAGGTCTTGTGGATTTGATGTCGGTTCACCTTCACTGTTGATGAGCCAACCGAGTGGCACGGAGTCCCCGCGATTCAGGGCAACCCGAATCTTTCCCTGCGCAACAACGCTGCTTGTGATATCAAGCAGGATCGGCTGTCCTTGGCGTGTCGGGGTGGCGATTGCGATGGGGTTCGTTGCCAATCTTCCGTCTCGTCCACCGAATGGCGTAACGTACAGCGCAGTCCCTCCAGCGTTCACCATCGTGATGCCTACCATACCGGCTTCGGCTGCCATCATTGGATAACTGCCGATCCGCCCGATATGATTGCAGTTATAGACACTGATCGCACTAATCGTGCTTGACTTCGCCTTCTCAATCGCGAGCGACATCGCCTTCTGTGCGATAACATGCCCAAACCCCCAATTGCCGTTAATGAGGGCATGTGAGGTGGATTCACGCTCGACTTCCATTGCAGCACCCGGCTGAATTAGACCGGATTCAATGAGACTCATATACTGCGGAATGCGGAGAACGCCGTGTGAATCATGCCCCGCGAGGTTTGAAGCGACGAGCAATTCGGCGATAATCGCTGCCTCGGCCCTCGGAACACCCCGTGCTTCAAAAATATCGGCAGTGATCTTTTGTAACTGTTCTTGTGTGAAATTTGGCATATCTGAGCTCGTCTCTAC